>LIAM01000041.1 GCA_001438925.1 Actinobacteria bacterium BACL15 MAG-120619-bin91
AGGTATTGAAGATCTGTCGAATCTCCGTCAAAGTACATCGCTTCGCCAAAGTGCATTCCTACACGCTTTACATTGGGAATGAGCTTGCCGGTGGGTTGAATCTTGTCGGTATTAAACATCGCCACTGGAATAACGGGTGCACCCGATTCAATGGCAAGGCGTGCGATACCTGTGCGACCTTTGTATAAACGGCCATCGGGTGAACGGGTTCCTTCAGGGTAAATGCCGATGCAATCGCCCTCGGCTAAACATTTCAAGCCGGTAATTAACGCAGCTTCACTTCGCCGCCCGCCGGAACGATCGACAGGTACCTGACCTAAAGCTATGAAGGTCAACTTCTTCAACAATCCTTTAGGTCCAGGAGAGGTGAAGTACTCGCTCTTTGCCAAGAAGGTAACTTTGCGAGGAACAACTAGGGGCATAAATATCGAATCGCTAAATGACAGGTGATTGGAGGCGATGATCACCGGACCCTTTGATGGAACATTACGTAATCCACGAACCTTCGGACGAAAGGCCAACATTAAAAATGGGGTCAGAAAGGCCCGCAAGGTTCCGTAGGGCAGGTTGTTAAGCACGGGGTTAATTTAGTGGCTATTGACGACTATGACACTATCTGAGGGTGGGTAATGAGAAAAAAGGGTCAGATGGCTTCGATGAAGAGGAGTTAATCCGCTCAGAGTTTGAGTCGATCATCTCTGGCTTGAATCTGGACCAATCATCCCCAACAACTTATCTGGATGATTTAGATCGTATAGATCAAGAAGGATTTATACAGCCCAACCCCGCACGACAATCACCGCGGGGATTTATTCAATCTGCTCGTACTGCAATCGTGCGTTGGTTTCATCGCAACAATCGTGATGATGATGGAGCGACCTTGTGAGTAATTTCTCGTGGGCAATCTTGGGGCCTGGTGGAATTGCACGAGCCTTTGCAAAAGATCTTGCACTACTTGACGGACACTCAATTGGTGCGGTGGGTTCACGATCATTGAGCAAGGCAGAAAACTTTGCCGCAGAGTTTGGTGGAAAAGCGTATGGAAGTTATGAAGAGTTAGTCAGTGATCCATCTGTAGATGGTGTCTACGTTGCCACTCCACATCCTGGTCACCATGGCAATGTCATTATGGCGCTCAACGCTGGCAAACCAGTTTTGTGTGAAAAACCTTTCGCGGTCAATGCCCAGCAAGCACAAGAGATGGTTGATGCCGCTTCTAAAAACCAGGTAGCTCTTATGGAGGCGATGTGGGCAAGGTTTCTTCCACATTATGCAAAGGTTCGCGAAATAGTTGCAAGTGGAGTTTTAGGTCCGATCCAATCAATTCATGCAGATCATGGGCAAAGATTGGCAGATCAAGGGATAGCGCGATTGATTGATCCGCAGCTGGCAGGCGGTGCGTTGCTAGATCTTGGAGTTTATCCAGTCTCATTTGCTCACATGATTTTGGGAAATCCCACATCTATAACCTCTAGTGCGGTTATGACAGATAAGGGTGTGGATGCACAAACTTCGATGATTTTTTCTTACAGCAACGGGGCGCAAGCGGTACTAACAACAACAATGGTTGAGCAGACCCCATGTCGAGCCGTTGTTGCAGGATTAAATGGCTGGCTTGAAATCGACAGAACTTTTTATAACCCAGCAAGTATGCGTGTAGTGCAAAACGATGGTTCGGTTACAGAATATCCAAGTAGCTACAAAGGTCATGGCTTAAGGGAGCAGGCCCAGGTGTTTGCCCAATTAGTTGCATCAGGTGCTTTGGAATCAGAGATTCTCTCGTGGAAAGACACAGTAGATATTGTGAAAAGTATGGATACGGTACGAGAGCAGATCGGCTTGAAATACCCCTTTGAAAATTAGGGACGAGCTAAATCTGCAACACCCACTAATCCCGCTTCATTACCTAACTGAGCAGCAATAATTTCTGGGTAAGGGTGTTTTCCAGCAAAGGGCATTGTGCGCTCTAGGGCTTCACGTGTTGGCTTGAGCAAGATCTCTCCTGCATCAATTACTCCGCCACCGATTACTACACAGGCAGGATCTAAAAGCACCGAGAGAGATGCAATTCCTGCACCCAACCATTGACCCGTTGTATTGAAGGCGGCCAGTGCAACGGGATCTCCATCACGAGCTGCATCGGTAATTGCCTGTCCGGTAAGACCTGCAACTGTTCCATCCCCACGTGAGAGAAGGTTTCGTGCAATTTCAGGGCTGGCATTAATAGCCTCCCGTGCATGGCGCAATAAGGCGTTTCCAGATGCATACTGTTCGAAACAACCGCGAGCACCACAGCCGCATAAATGTCCATCAGGTACCACGCGAAGATGGCCAAACTCAGCGGCTATTCCAAATGCGCCGCGATACAAGGCACCATTAACAACAATCCCGCCTCCAATTCCTGTTCCAACGGTGAGCATCATCATGTGATTTTGATTTCGACCTGCACCAAACTTTGCTTCTCCCCAAGCTGCTGCGTTTGCATCATTTTCAAGGACTACAGGTAATCCGATCAACGCAGTTAACTCTGAATCTAAATCAACGCCATTCCAATCGGCGATGTTGGGTGTTGCAAGCATTGTTTTTCGATCTGAAGAGACAAATCCTGCCGCCGAGACACCCACTGAAGTAACATCAAATTTAGCCATTAACTCTTTTGCGGTATCGGCAATAGTGTGGGTTAAATCTGCACCACCTTGACGCGGAGTATCTTTGCGGGCGGTTGCGAGAATTTTTCCAGTCTCATCAACAACACCACCGAGAACTTTGGTGCCTCCAACATCGATGCCGATCGTGTTGCCCATGGCGAAGTTATCCCTCTAGAAATGACTTGAGTTGTGCAAGAGCGGCATCGATAGTTGCCTTCTCCGCTTTTTGACGCATCATTGCAGGTATCGGCATTGACAGTGAAACCTCAAGTTCGTAGGTAACCTCAGTTGAGTCCTCATCAATTGCTGTAACTGTATAGACACCATCCATACCGGTCAGTAGATCTGCATCCTCCAATGAAAATGAAAGTTTGCTGGGAGCTTGGCTCCAGTCGTAATCAAGGGTTACTCGATCCTTCATCATTCCTGCATCGATACTCATCTTTACCTTGGTGACACGTCCTTGGGCATCGCGATCCAGGGCCTCAGAGCTTTTGATCTGTGTGGACCACTCGGGGTACTTGTCCAACTCAAAGAGAGCCTTCTGTACATCTGCGATTGGTGAGTCGATAGTGATTACTGATTTGCTGAATTCGGCCATGGCGCAAGGCTACCCTCTTCCCCTTTTGTGCGCCTCCGCGCTAGCGTTCGACCATGAATGAAATCTCAATCCCACCTCTCGTTCCCGCCGCTACCGCCGGGAATCTCACCAATCTCATCGCTGAACGCGCCTGGTTTGAGCCAGAGCGCGTGATTATGTCTCGCCCATTGGGCGATGGCTGGCAACCTGTCACTGCACGCGAAGTTGAAGAAGAGATCCGTGCAACTGCAAAGGGTCTTATCGCTGCAGGTGTTCAAATCGGTGATCGTGTCGCCATTATGGCTCGCACTCGATACGAGTGGACGATTTTAGATTTTGCGACATGGTTTGCAGGAGCAGCTGTCGTTCCTATCTACGACACATCCTCGGCTGAGCAGATTGATTGGATCTTAAATGATTCACACTCAGTAGCGATTATTGTTGAGACTCCAGCATTAGCAGAGCTTGTTAAGACGGTGCAGCCTGCACACACCCGCCACATGTGGACGATGACAGATGATGTGCTCACAGTTTTGCGAGAAGCGGGTAAGCACATTGGTGATGATGAAATTGATCGTCGTCGCAATGCGATCACACCAGCTTCTCTTGCAACATTGATCTACACATCAGGTACAACTGGAAAGCCAAAGGGTGTGCAGCTATCTCATAGCAACTTCCTTGCTGAGTGTGGAAATGTCGTGCAAGGTGCAAGTGAGCTCTTTCTCAAGCCGGGTGGATCAACCCTCTTGTTCCTGCCTGTTGCGCACGTATTTGGTCGCATGGTTCAAATCGGAGCGATTACCGCTGGTCTTCACCTAGCCCACTGCAGCGATCCAGTTGGCCGACTACCAATTGACCTCGGAACATTTAAGCCAACATTTGTGCTGGCAGTTCCACGTATCTTTGAAAAGATTTACAACGGTGCAGAGGCGAAAGCAGAGGCTGCAGGTAAGGGCAAGATCTTCCGCAAGGCGGCAGATACCGCTATCGCTTACTCTGAAGCGCTGGACAAGAAGCACATGTCACCAGTTCTTAAGTTAAAGCATGGACTCTTTGACAAACTTGTATACAGCAAGATTCGCGCTGGTATGGGTGGTCGCGTAGAGGCTGCAATTTCAGGAGGTGCACCACTTGGTGTACGCCTAGGTCACTTCTATCGTGGAATTGGTATCTCAGTTCTTGAAGGGTATGGCTTAACTGAAACTACCGCTGGAGCAACCTTGAATCTTCATGGAGCCCACCGCGTTGGTTCAGTTGGCCGTCCAATTCCGGGTACCTCAATCAAGATCGCCGAAGATGGTGAGGTTCTCATCCGTGGACCGATCGTGATGGATGGATACTGGCAAAACCAAGCAGCCAATGATGAGGTCTTTGATTCAGAGCGCTGGTTTAAATCTGGTGACCTCGGAAAGCTCGATGATGATGGCTTCTTATACATCGTTGGACGCAAGAAGGAGATTATCGTTACAGCTGGTGGAAAGAATGTTGCACCAGCAGTCCTCGAAGATCGCCTACGCGCACATCCACTAGTAAGTCAGTGCATCGTCGTTGGCGACAATCAGCCATTTATTGCAGCGCTTGTAACGGTCGACCCTGATGCGCTGAAGGTGTGGATCACCAACAATAAGAAGGATGGCGCATCATTGAGTGATTTGGTCAGTGACCCAGATCTTATTGCAGTTATTCAAACAGCTGTTGATGAGGCAAATAAGGCTGTCAGTAAGGCTGAGTCAATTCGTAAGTTCACAATACTGCCTACCGATTTCACAATCGCTGGTGGACACTTAACTGCCAAGCTATCGGTTAAGCGACATGTTGTTGCAAAGGAGTTTGCAAAAGAGATTGACGCATTGTTTACAAAATGAACAATGAGCGAGTAACCCTCGCACAAGAGTTACATGATGGGATCGCCCAGGACCTTGTGGTCCTGGGTTTTTCCATTGATCAGGCGATAGCGCAGTGCCAAGAGCCAGAGCTCAAAGCATCACTGCGCATGATTCGCTTCACCACCACTACACTGATAGAAAAGGTGCGGGCGGAGATGCATCAATTACGAGGAGCCGAGCCACTCCTATCTGTACCGGGCCAGGTCAACACGATGCATGAAGCCTTGCGAGTTGTTCAGGAGATTTTACGAAATATCGAGAAGCACTCTGATGCAAAGACTCTAGAGATAGCGATCGGTGATGATGGAAAGGGTGGAGTTGGTGTCAGGGATGGATCCTTTGGTTTAAAGGGTATACAAGAGCGGATCGAAAAACTCAATGGGGAGATCCATATTGACTCAGATGCAAATGGAACAAGAATTGGAGTAACAATCCCATTGGATAGGTAATGGTTCGACTACTTGTTATAGATGACCACGATGTTGTACGTCAGGGTCTTGTCTCAGCCCTTGGCGCACACGGCTTTACCCTCATTGAGACAGCGGCAACCATTAAGCAGGCCCGCGCAAAGATCGCCGCCTTTAATCCGCAAGCGGTTATCGTGGATCTGAATCTGCCTGATGGTTCAGGATTTGAAGTTGTCCAATGGGTCAGAAAATGCGCACCCGATGCTGCAATCATCATTCTCTCCCTCAATGAGCCTAGCCAGTACGTCAGCATCGCTCGCAGTTCGGGAGCCAACGCATATCTTTCAAAGAGTCAATCAATTGAAGAGATAGTTACAACCCTGAACTTCGCTCTGATGAATCCTCGATCCTTCACCAGCACCTTAAATACTCGGCATGATCACACAGTTGTACTAACTCCAAGAGAGGTTGATGTTCTGCACTTAATGGCAAAGGGGGCCAGTAACTCTGAAATCTCAGCCAACCTTTACATCAGTACATCAACTGTTAAAACCCATATCTCATCAATTCTCAGAAAGTTTGATTGTGGTAATCGGTCTACCGCGATTATGAAGGCCCGCGAAAAGGGGCTACTGCTCTAGGAGTTGGTTAAAGCGTTGAGACCAAATCCCCCAACGCCAATTCTCGATAATCCAAGTTCGTCCCGCACCACCCATAGCGGCAGCTTTAGCGGGATCACTTAACAAAGAGATAGCCGCTTGTGCGATCTGTCGAGTATTTGTTCCATCCACCACAACCCCTGTTACACCTTCTACCACCGCATCAGGTGCTCCCCCAGATGATCCTGCAATAACGGGCAAACCACATGCACTCGCCTCGAGATAAACAATTCCTAACCCTTCAACCTCTAGTCCGCCAAAACGGGATCGTGAAGGCATTACAAAGAGATCTCCTGCGCAGATATACCGCGGGAGCTCTCCATAATGGATTCGTCCGATAAAGGTGACATAACCGTGAAGATGATTATCTGCCACTAACTTTTTTAAGTGATCTAGGTATGGTCCTTGCCCAACAATCAATAGATGCGCATCAGGAACCTTTGCAATGATCTCAGGCATCGATTCAATCAATCGATCCTGGCCCTTTCGATGTACCAATCGACCAACGCAGACTAAAACCTTTTTCTTCTCTAACCCCAACTCTTTTCTCAGCGCCGTCGAATCCTGAGGCGTAAAGTGCTCAACATCAATACCTGGTGCAACCTTGACCATTCTCTGTGAGGCTTTTTTACTCAGAGAAACAGAGATCGCCTTCCGTGTGAAATCACCGAGATAAGTTAAGGAGTCGGTAGTTGATCCAATTCGACGAATTGCTAAATTAAAAAGTGGAACCTTTGCCCACCAAACCTCATGTCCATGGGTTAATGCAACGGTTTTAACAACACCGGCGGACTTCATTGAAGCAGAAAGCAAGGCTAAGGGTGCAGCTGCGCCAAAGGCAGCAACTTGAATGTTGTGTTCTCGGATCAACATTTTGAGGTTACGGGATACACGTGGAGTAGGCAATAAAATCTTTGCTCGGTCACGAATAACTGTGACACCAAACTCACTCTTCCATCGGGCGTCATACTCGTGGGAGCCCGCTTGCCAAGAGGTGTAGACAATTGTTGATCCAAAGTCTCGACGCTCAATCAATCCAATAACAAAGGTTTCAATTCCTCCTGCGCGAGGACCAAAGTCATTGGTGACAAAGAGAATTGGATTAGAAACGGCAAGCTCCAGCCAACTCATTACCTCCCAATGATCCATATGGTGCGATACATCTGTGTAACCAAAGGGACATGGGGGCAAGGCTAACCAGAGCTGTGTCGCTCCTCAACTACAGAAAGGGGTTTGCCTGTGAATTGAGAGCCGCCTCAGCCTCTGCGAGCGTTAAATTGCAAAGGGGGTGTTAATCCGCTCTCAGCCAATACCGATAGCGCCTCAACACTCTGACCGCTTAGTTCTGAGGTACTGTCTAGGAAAAAGGTGACCACACATGTATTGCATGCGATGGCCGCCATTGTGCATGTTGAACAATCGATGATCATGATGAGAAATGTACAGAGAGCCACTGACAAGAAATGGTGAAGTTAGGCGATACTTGTAGCTGTGAGCGTCGTTGCAACATTGGTTGTTGGAGCAGATGGCTCGACCTCTAAGGAGAGTAGATCGGCGGGGGTTAGCTCACCGGAGGATCGAAGAGCCTTTCTACAAAGGCGACGAGAGGTCGATGTCATTATCGTTGGTGGAAACACCGCCCGGCATGAGCCATATAACCGAACTCCGGTACCTCTTGTAGTTATTT
>LIAM01000042.1 GCA_001438925.1 Actinobacteria bacterium BACL15 MAG-120619-bin91
ACCATGGCTTGTCACCGGCGATAGCTCTGAGGTTGCAGCAACAGTTGCACAAACAGTTGGAATCGATGCAGCCCATCTCATCTCTCATGCTTTGCCTGAAACTAAGTTAGAAATTGTTGAACGATTAAAGAGCGAGGGTCACACCGTTTTGATGATTGGTGATGGCATCAATGATGCTGCCGCATTAACCGCAGCAAATCTTTCAATGGCGATGGGAACCGGTACAGATACAGCGATCAATAGCGCTGATATCACCTTGATGAATACAGGGCTTGGAAGCGTTGTCTCTGCCTTAAAGCTTTCCAAGAAAACCTTGAAGATTATTCGCCAAAACATGGGCTGGGCATTTATCTACAATGTAATTGGTTTGCCGATTGCTGCCGCTGGATTGTTGACGCCCTTGTATGCAGCTGCCGCCATGGCGGCGAGCAGCGTCCTCGTTGTTACCAACTCACTGCGCATTAAATAATTCAAATGGGTGAGGGCTCGCTAGAGAGCCGCATCAACCTCTCTGCGCTTCGCCCTCTTACCCATTTAAAATCACTCATCAACTGCATTGAATCAATAACAACAACTCCGCTGGGAGTATCTAGAAAGCAAAAAGGCCCTCGAATGAGGACCTTTTTGTATTGGTAGCGGGGGCAGGATTTGAACCTACGACCTCTGGGTTATGAGCCCAGCGAGCTACCGAGCTGCTCCACCCCGCGTCGGTAGACACAATCTTATGTCCACACATAGATAAAGACCAAATCCATGCAATTGCTCGCATGAATCTGGCCCTTATCTTTGTAATTACTTTTCTTTTACTGCATCACTACTTGTTCTGTGCGTCGATCGCTGCATCGAGTGCGGACTTTAATCGCTTTTGTGCTCTGTCATACGCTGCAAAATCTCCCTTTGCAAGTGCGGCAAGACCATCTGCATAAGCTTGCTTTGCACTTGCTAATGAGTTTGCAAGTGAGGAGTTTGTACTTGGCTCACCAGCAGTATCGCTAGAAGAGCCACCTGCGGCAGTTCCGGAGTTTCCACCGAACACCTGATCAAGTGCTCCCTTTAAAGTGTCGTCATAACCAATCTGATCTCCGAAGGATACGAGAACCTTCTGAAGTAATGGATATGCAGCTGCGTTTGCAGTTGCTCTGACATAAACAGGCTGTACATATAAGAGGCCGCCACCTACTGGAAGTGTGAGCAGGTTACCGAGTACAACATCAGAGCCACCACGGCGTAGTAGTGACAATGAGTTTGCAACCTCAGGTTTTGCCTCAAAGTTTGAGGCTACCTGTGATGGACCTGCAATGTTGGTGTTTCGTGGCAATTGCAGAACGGAGATCTTTCCGTAATCAGGACCTGGATCTGAGTTAACAACTGCAAATGCTGAAAGGTTTTCACGACCACCACGTGGAACAAATGGAGTAGTCAGTGAGAAGACAGGCTTTTGTGTACCTGGCATTTGAAGAGTTAAGTAGTAAGGAGGTTGCGCAGAAGCGTTAGCTCCAAATGTTGATGGGTCACGAGGTACACGCCAGAAATCCTGACCACCGTAGAAAGCTTCCGCAGTCTTTACATGGTACGAGCTAAGGATTTCACGCTGAACTCGGAAGAGATCCTCTGGGTAGCGAATGTGTTCTAGTAACTGCGCAGAGATCTCACTCCTTGGCGTAATTGTGTTTGGGAAGGCCCTTGCCCAAGTCTTTAGAACTGGATCCTTTTCATCCCACTCGTACAAAGTCACCGTACCGTTGTATGCATCAACTGTGGCTTTTACTGAGTTACGGATGTAGTTAACGGTTCGATTTCGCTGAGTACCGATAGTTGCAGAGTTTGGAATATCTGCAATTACATTTGAAAGCACACTCTGGCGTGAGTAAGGGTAGCCAGCACTTGTTGTGAAGCCATCAATGATCCACATGATTTTTCCATCAACTAGAGCTGGGTATGGATCTCCATCAAGGGTCAACCAAGGAGCAACCTTGGCAACACGGTCACGGGGATTGCGTTCAAAGAGAATCTTTGAATCCTTGTTGATGAGGTTTGAGAGAAGAATTCTCTGCTCCTGATACTTCAAGGCGAAGATAACTTTGTTAAGCAATGAGCCAACTGGGACTCCACCAGAACCTGTGTAGGTGTAGTTACGCTGTCCATTAGGTGATGTGTCATCTGGGTAATCAAACTCAACTGGTGTATCGGTCTTTACTCCACCAATAATTGAGTAATTGGGAACATTCTCACCAAAGTACACACGAGGCTCAAAATCTCCTAGCGCTCCCGTCGGAGGCAGGTTACCAACTGTAAACTTTGGCTTACCATCTACATCTCGATCATTTCCATATGCTGCAACTAGTCCGAAGCCATGTGTATACACAAGGTGGTCGTTAATCCAGTTACGTGATGGGTTTCCTTCAATATTTAATTCTCGAACGGCAATAACAACATCACGCTTTACACCATCTACCGTATAGCGATCGATATCTAGCGACTCTGGGAAGCTGTAGTACGGACGAATCTGCTGAAGTTGCCTAAAGGTCGAAGATAAAACATTTGGATCCATTAAGCGAATATTGGCGATGGTTGCTGCATCATCTGCAAGCTGTCCGGTGTTGGTTGCAACTGTAGCTTGGTAATCGCTAATTGCGACATCATCCAACCCATATGCGGTGCGGGTAGCATCGATATTGCGCTGAATAAATGGAGCCTCTTTTGAAGACTCACTTGGCTTTACCTGGAACTGCTGAATAGCACCTGGATATAGGCCTGCGATTAATACCGATGAAACAACTAATAGGGCTGTGCCTGCTGCAGGTAAAACCCAGGAACGGCGAACAATATTTGCAAAGAATAGAAGCGCACAAACAATTGCGATTCCAGCAAGGATCGCCTTGGCAGGTAGAACAGCATTTACATCTGTGAATGTGAGTCCGGTGATTAAGCGGCTTTCCTTTAGTGCTAGGGCATAACGATCAAACCAGTAAGCCACCGCCTTGAGGAGAACAACCAACCCCAAAAGAACCGATAGTTGAACACGAGCGGCAACAGTTGTGCGATCTTCCTGTACTTGAAGGCGAATTCCACCATAAAGATAATGCACCGCTACTGAAGCAAGGATGGCAAGAATCGCTGTTGAAATTCCCCATGTGATCAATGTTTGCCAGAAGGGAAGGCGAAAGGCAAAGAATGAAATATCTTTATTGAACTGAGGATCGGTAACACCAAAGGGTGTTGAGTTTCTAAAGAGCAACCATGTACTCCACAATTGGGATCCAGCAGATCCAGCAAAGTAAAATAGTGCAACGCTTAAGCCAATAAATAATGGACGACGAATTGGTTCAACCTGTGAACGGTAACGCTCGAGATTATCTGCCTCAACACTTAAAGGTACGTACAGTGGACGTCGCTTGTATGCCAACAAAACATTGAACATAACAATCAAAGATGTCACTAACCCCGCAACAATAAATAGCGTTGTCTTTGTTATCAGAATCGTTGACCAGGTGCTTGTGAAGTCAACCGATTTGAACCACAACCAATCAGCGTAAAATCCACTAAGCGCAGTAAAGAGCACCCCAGTAATTACGATAACTCCAATCGTTATCGCGAGAGGACTCTTGCGACCTTTGATTTGGAAGGATGGGCGTGGAAACTGTGGGTTATTGGTCATGGGCCAAAAGTATCGCAACGGGAATTGCCCCACCAATTCAGGGGCTCTAAGCAGGCTTTAAGGTGGAAATTACCTGCTGGTGCGCTCCAAATAATTGATCGCCTGCGCCAAGGTAGCGACCGTTACAACCTTTATGCCATCTGGAACATTGCTGATCTCCTGGGCGTTGTCGACGGGAGCAAAAAACAGGGTTGCTCCGACCTTGTGGGCGGAGGTGATCTTTTCATTTATACCACCGATAGAACCAACTACTCCACGCTCTGTGATTGTGCCGGTTCCAGCGATGTGGCGGCCCTGAAGTAAATCTCGTTCTGTCAATAGCTCTACCAAACCAATACCAAAAACTAACCCACCGCTAGGGCCACCAGTTTTGCCCACTTTAAATTTAATTTTTTCTGTATCAAGTTGATTGGCGCGCAGCACTCCCTGCGATCTTGTGCTTGCCATAATTTGTGGATTTGATTGCAGATAATTTACCGCTGCAACAATCGCCTTATCTTGAGACTTCACCATGTCCTCTTTTGCTTGCTTGCTCTCTTCTTCAGTGGTTGTACCTGGAGGGTAGATCGCAGATTTTGGATATACGGCGTGATCTCCACTAATCCATGAGTACACAATCTCTGGCCCAACGATCCAGGTGCCAGGGTTTGTAACTCTGATTGACATCAAATCAATACGGCCCGTTGCTGGATAATTTGCAAGATCTTTGAATGTAATAACACCTTTAAAAATATTTTGCGCCTCGCCCGGTAAAACAATTGCGAAGGGAAGCGGTGCAAGGGTTGCCAGAAGAAAGAAAATACCTAATGTCGCATTTACCAACCGTGGAAGGCGGGGCAATCTCAACATGTGAAGGTTATGTACTCTCGTGTTACGTGATGCGTGACCTAGTTAGAGGAGCCAGCATCATCTGAAGTATCTCCATCGGATCCAGCTACCGCCGCAGTAGTGATGATCGCCCCCGATGTTGCACCATCACGTGCTTGGGAATCCCTTAGAGAGTCCTGAAAGCGCTTGAATTGACCAACAGAGCGTTGTGTTTCTTGCTGAAACTTTCCCTGAAACTTTGTAACCCACATGACATATCCCAGGGCACCGATGAGTCCAACTGCGGGAACTACCCACCAGATTAAAGCTGCAAATGCGTTGGACATGAGGCCAGCCTACTGCTTGTAACTCTCTATCGCTCACCGGTGTCGCCATGTGAACAGGGGAATGAAACAGGGTGCGAAGTTGTTCCAACACTGGGAGGATTGATCTATGACACCTTTTGGCTTCACACCAGAAAACTCAGATGGTTCCAATGAGCCAGTTGATTTTGCGGCCATGATGCAACAGATGCAGCAACAGATTCACGAGCAGTTTTCAAAGTTGGGAATCAATACATCTGGATTTGGTGGCTCCACTGAAGCGTTGCCAAAAAACCTTGTTCGCGATACCGCCAAAAAGTTTGCAACAGCTCAAGGGTCGGCACCTATCGGGGCGAATGATGTCTCCGATAGTGAACAAGCCTTTTCCATCGCCGAGCTGTGGCTCAATGATGCAACATTTTTCCCACAATCCCCCAACACCGGAAATGTTGCGCTTGCTCGAACCGATTGGGTTGACACAACCTTGGCGGGATGGCAGACCACCGTTGAACCTTTAGCGATTGGATTGTCATCTGCTATTGGTGAGCTACTCAATCAAGCATCACACGGAGAGAACAACGGTTCAGATGAGGCTAATCCCTTTGGGCAAGAGGGGATGCAACTTCCGATTGGAATGATTTCAGCGCTCCTTAACTCATTTATTGGTTCACTGATTGCAACCCAGCTTGGTCAAGCGATTGGAGGGTTAGCGGGAAAGGTGACTGGCGCACATGATGTTGGTCTGCCGCTTATAGATACCGCCTATCCAACCCTTGTTCCTCAAAATATTAAGGAGTGGGCTACCGATCTTGATATTCCAATGGATGAGGTTCGAATCTTTCATGCCTTGCGTGAAGCAGCGATCGCTCGCTTATTTGCACACAACCCTTGGTTAGTTTCTTATATTCGCACCGCTATTACCGATTACGGCAAGGGCATCAATATTGATATGGAGGCTATTCAAGAACAAGCACAGCGCGCTCTTGAATCAGGAAATGGTTTTGATCCATCAAACCCAGAAAGCTTCACTATTGCTCTCAATGATGGAATTTTTACACCGCAAGAGAGCCCAGCACAGCGTGCAGCGTTGATTAAGTTAGAGACAGCTTTAGCGTTAATTGATGGCTGGAGTGAGGAGGTTGTTGCACTTGCAGCGGGTGAGCGACTTCCAAATATTGCAGCGCTCCAAGAAACTCTACGACGTCGTCGTGCAACATCTGCACCAGCGCAACAACTCTTCTCTTCTCTTTTGGGTTTGCAGGTTTCACCACGACTTGCTCGAGAGGCGACAGCTTTTTGGCGAGAGCTTCGTGAGTTAAAGGATGTTGAATCACGAGATCGTGTCTGGAGTGGAATCCTTCCAACTGCAGATGATTTGTTAACACCTGAGAGTTTCTTGAAGAGCCTTGAAGTACCTGATGATCTCTCGGGGTTGCTCTAGATTTAATTCACAAACTTCACAGTTTGAGTTGTGGAGCGGTTTTCACAATCAAGAGCTTTTCACTGTAGCGACAAATACCCTCAGCTCAGGAACATCAGGGTGAGAACAGAAAAGCGAACTCCCCGGTCACTTGCTCTAAGTCAGCCTTCCCCTTGCTGACGTAGAACTGTTATCCGAGGAGTTCGTAGTCGTAAAGTAAGTCTTTCGGGACGGTTTATCAAATGAGAACCACGTTGACAAAGGGTATTTTTCTCCGATAGAGGAGATTGTGTGAGTGGTGAAACAAAAAGAAATCGCGTAATCGATCCCTCAATCTCTCAAGGTTTAGTTGAGAGATGACTTACTATTTTTCAATGAGCAGCTATGGCGAATCTGCATTTGTTGAACAGACATTGGATGGCGAGACTTTGCCAGGAATCTCCGAGGGGGAGATCATCGTCATTAGATCTACCCGTCGAAAGAAAAATATCTCCGCCTACCGCCAGGGCGGACGGATCGTGGTTTCGATTCCCGCTCGTATGAGTAAGGCGGATGAACGGGCGATGATCCCCGAGATGGTGGCAAAGATCCGCGCACAGGAGGCGGCGGCCACAATGAGCGAGGAAGGGCTGGCAACCAGGGTTGATCAGCTGCTGACCGAGCTCGCCCCCGAGATTGTTTTACGGCCATCGACCATTACCTGGCGGGCGATGCGGGAGCGCTGGGGCTCCTGCACCAGTACCGACCGCACGATTCGGATCTCTGACCGGCTCAAGGGGGCTCCGGAGTATGTCCTTGATTATGTCCTCTTTCATGAGGCGATCCATCTACAATTCTTTGACCATGGCCCCGAATTCAAGGGGTTGCTGGCTAGATTCCCCCTCGAGGCCCAGGCTGAGGCGTATTTGAGCGGGTATGAGGCGGCGGAGAACGCTCTAACCGCCCCGGAGGCGCTGAAAAAACTCCTAAATAAAGGTGGGTAGATAGGCTCATTTGAGCGTCATGACGAGTAATCTCGTACCCGAACGCCTGCCCCACACGGGGAGCGTCCCGATGGGATCGCAAGCGTCGATAGGAGGAAGAACATGACAGCAGAGACATACAAAGGTGACGCTTACTGCGTTAAGTGCAAAGAGAAGCGTGAATTCGAGGGAACCGTAAAGGTCTCAGACTCTGGTCGTCGCATGGCACAAGGCATCTGCCCAGTGTGTGGCACCAAGGTCAATCGCATCCTTGGCAAAGCACAGTAATTAAATTTCGTTTCGCGCAGGTGAGCTCTCGTTCACCTGCCAACGTCTAGCGTTAAAGAGGCCCTCGCACTTTCCGGTGCGGGGGCCTTTTGCTTTGCCAAGTATCCTTCCCATATGGCCGCACGCGAGTATCAATTAGAGATCGATGCCATTGATGCGACCCTTATTTCTATTGAAAAGGTTTTAGATCTACCAAAGCTGCGCAAACAAGCAGCCGAGCTTGAGGTAGAGGCAGGGGTTCCGAATCTTTGGGATGACCCAGAGGCTGCGCAAAAGATCACAAGCCGGTTATCTCGTGTCCAATCTGAGATCACAAAGTTATCGGGTCTTCGTCAACGTGTAGAGGATCTACCAATCCTTTTTGAGTTGGCTGCGGGTGAGCCTGATGGAGTTGCA
>LIAM01000043.1 GCA_001438925.1 Actinobacteria bacterium BACL15 MAG-120619-bin91
ATCGCCCAGTATCGGTCTCGAAGGGTGCGCCAATACTTATTAAAGCCCAACTTCTGCCGCGCTCAGTCGGAAAATCTGCGCAATTGCAGAAAAACATCAATGGAAAGTGGCAAAATGTTGGTGCTGCATCACTTTCGGATGCAAATGGGCTAATCACCTTTACCACCACAGAAACAAAGCGAGGGGTAGTAATAATGCGAGTTCAGGTTGTGGGCAATATCGCATCTGAACAATTCGCGATTGTTATCCGATAAAAATGCCAAAAGTGAAAAGCAAGATTGAAGTTAATGAAAAGTTGGATGAAGAGCTCAAAGCTATCTTCAGTGGTGATGTTCCGTGGGTGACAATCGTTTGGGATGATCCCGTTAACTTAATGACCTATGTGACCTATGTATTAATGGAGCTCTTTGGATATAGCAAAGAACGTGCTCATGAGCTAATGATGAAGGTACATACCGAGGGTAAAGCAGTTGTCTCTACCGGAAGTCGTGAAGAGATGGAGCACGATGTTGCTCGGCTGCATGAGTATGGATTATGGGCGACGCTTCAACGTGGTGATCAAGCGCTATGAGTGAAATTCAACATGGTTTTTTTCGACATGGTGACAACTCATACCTTGCTAATTTTACCGATGCTGAGCGAGAAGTTCTGCTCAATCTAGTTGAACAAATAATCGAATTACTTGCAGAGCGAGTAGATCACCATAATGAAGATCCTTTAGCGGCCATGGTTGGAATTACAGTTCATGACACTCCTCCTGAAGATGAGGTCCTGTTACGTCTTCTTCCAAATGCATATGCAGATCAGGTCGATGCATCTGAGTTTCGTCGCTATACCGAGTCAACTTTGCGTCAAAAGAAACAAGCACATGCGATGGCGATGCGAATACACATCAAAGCTGCAGTTGATGGGATCGTCGAATTAGATCATGACTCTGCAAATGCATGGCTCGGAGCGATGAATGATGTTCGCCTTGCGTTAGGTGTTCGCTTGAAAGTTGAAGAAAACTCGCAACAAGATTTGGAGCTCTTAGCGCCGGATGACCCAATGAGAGGTGTTTACGCTGTTTATAGCTGGTTGGGCTGGCTGCAAGAGAGTTTGATTGATGCCCTGATGGATGAATCCCAATAGTTCATCTGCTTATAAGCTGATAGACGCAAGGTAGGCTAGACCTGTGAGTGATGCCCCAATTGGAATCTTTGATTCAGGTGTAGGCGGATTAACCGTTGCGCGTGCAATTCTTGATCAACTTCCTAATGAGTCAACTCTTTATATTGGTGATACAGCTCGTGGACCATATGGTCCACGCCCGCTCGCAGAGGTACGCGAGTTCGCATTAGAGAGTATGGATTACTTGGTAGATCAAGGTGTCAAAGCGATTGTGATTGCATGTAACACAGCATCTGCAGCAATGCTTCGCGATGCGCGTGAGCGTTATTCAATTCCTGTCATTGAAGTAATTCAACCCGCAGTTCGTCGCGCCGTTGCAGCGACACGTACTGGAAATATTGGCGTCATCGGAACCCGCGCAACAATTGATTCAAAGGCATACGTAGATGCATTTGCTGCAGCCCCTCAACTAAAGATCACCTCAATTGCATGCCCATTATTTGTTGAGTTTGTTGAGCGCGGAGAAACATCTGGCGAGGAGATCACAAAGGTTGCCCGCGATTACCTCGCTTCAGTAATGGAAGCAAAGGTGGATACCTTAGTTCTTGGCTGTACCCACTACCCATTGCTCACAGGAGTTATCTCTTATGTAATGGGCGAAGGCGTAACTTTGGTTTCTAGCGCTGAAGAGACCGCCAAGGATTTGTATCGCACCTTGGTCGAAAATGGTTTACTGCGCAATCAAGCAAGTGCTCCAGCAACACATAGATTCTTAGCAACCGGTGATGCAAAGGCTTTTGAAACCTTGGCTCGACGTTTTCTAGGTCCAGAAGTAACGCATGTTGAACACCAAGAGCTGTAACCGATACCTTTCTAAAAGGTACATTTCTAATAAAGAGGAGTTATAGATGCCACGCAATGATGGACGTTCCGAGAAAGATCTGCGCGAAATCAAGTTCACACGTGGATGGCTAGAACATGCAGAGGGCTCCGTGTTGGTTGAGTTTGGCAATACCCGTGTCTTATGTGTTGCTTCATTTACTCCGGGTGTACCTCGCTGGTTAAAGGACACCGGGAATGGTTGGGTGACATCTGAGTATGCAATGCTGCCACGTGCAACGCACACACGTTCTGATCGCGAAAGTGTTAAGGGCAAGTTAGGTGGACGCACACAAGAGATTTCACGTCTTGTTGGACGATCATTGCGCGCAGTTGTAAATATGAAGGAGCTAGGCGAAAACACAATTGTCATCGATTGCGATGTTCTTCAGGCAGATGGCGGAACGCGAACCGCGGCAATTACAGGTGCATATGTAGCTTTAGCTGATGCGATAACTTGGGCAAAGTCCCAAGGTCACATTAAGGAAAATGCAAAGCCGCTCAATGATTCAGTTGCGGCGGTGAGTGTTGGAATTATTGATGGTGTTCCAATGCTAGATCTTTGTTATGAAGAGGATGTACGTGCAGGAACAGATATGAATGTTGTAGTTGCAGGAGATGGACGTTTCATCGAAGTGCAGGGTACCGCTGAAGGTGAGCCATTTGATCGTGCATTACTAAACCAACTACTTGATTTAGCTGTTGCAGGGTGTTCAACCTTGAGCCAGTTACAGAAAGATGTGCTTGCTCAGTAATGTCCCACACACTGGTTCTTGCAACCCGCAATCAGGGAAAGATCACTGAGTTTCGAAGAATTCTTGAAGAGCTTGCTCCTGGTCAGATTGAATTAATAGGTGTTGATCAATTCCCACATCTTGTAGATGTTGATGAAACCGGCTCCACCTTCGAGGAAAACTCTTTGCTCAAAGCCCGCTACACCTGCGAGGCAACGGGTCTGCCAGCGATTGCAGATGATTCAGGGCTATGTGTGGATGCGCTCAACGGTGACCCAGGTATTTACTCAGCACGTTGGGCGGGAGTGCATGGAGATGACCGCGCAAATCTTGAAAAGGTTTTAGAGCAATTGAAAGATGTTCCAGATAGTAAGCGCACCGCGCACTTCATCTGCGTCGCCTCTTTGGTTTTGCCAGATGGCCGCCACCAGGTTGCAGAGGGCCGCTTCGAGGGACAGATCCTTTATGCGCCGGTGGGTGAGAATGGATTTGGGTATGACCCGATTTTTCAGCCACTGGGCTTGAGTATTTCCTCCGCACAAATGGGCGCCCAAGAAAAGGATGCGATGAGTCATAGGGGAAAATCACTTCGCGCTCTCGCACCTCATGTCATCCAAATGTTAGCGAGCCTGGGGTAGCCTTATCCCATACAAGTGCGTTAATAACGTGCGTACCGCAACCCAAGGAGCTCCACGTGGCCGTTAAGAAGACCGCAAAGAAAGCAGCTAAGAAATCTGCTGCAAAGAAGAAGGCACCTGCAAAGAAGGCTGTCGCTAAAAAGGCTGTCGCGAAAAAGAGGACCGCGAAGAAAGCCGTTGCTAAGAGATCTGCAGTGAAGAAGTCAGCAAAGAAGTCTGCGGTCAAGAAGACTGCGGTCAAGAAGACTGCAAAGAAAGCTGTAGCCAAAAAAGCTGTAGCTAAGAAGAAGGTTGCTAAGAAGGCACCTGCAAAGCGGGTTGTAAAGAAGGCTGCAGTTGCAGTTACATCTGCACCAAGGCCAGCAGTGGTAGCCACGCCTGCAAAGCCAGCGATCGTTGCACCTGCAAAGCCAGTTGCTGCGCCTAAGCAATCAACATCAACTCGCACAGCATGGTTTGTAGTAATTGGTATTGCAGCTCTAGCTGCGATTGTTTGGTCTCAATCCTCAGATAAGGACAGCGACGATGCGGCACCTGCGCCTTCGATGTCACAGACCGCTGAACCATCAGCATCACCATCTGAAAGTGAAGAGCCATCGGAGGCGGTTGCAGCTGTTGAAGCTCCAACCAAGTTTGTTGCTCTCAAGAGTGAAGATGGTTTAAAGCTTCGTTGGCTAGCACCATCTGCGGTTGAGGGTTTAACGGGATATAACGTTGAAATCCGTGCAAATGGAACAGGCGATTGGACAGTTATCGCAACAGTTCCTGCTGATCAACTCACTCAAAATGTTTCGAAGTCAGGTGATTCAGGGTGGACGCAGTTCCGCGTTTCATCTGTGTACTCGGATGGACAGACCGCATCGGCGACGGTTTTTGGAATTCCTGGAGAGTTCAACTAAAGCTCAGCTCATTAAAAAATCCCTCACCTAACCGTGGGGGATTTTTTATTCCTGAGCTGTTACTTCAGTTGTACTTAAAAGTTGAGCGGAGATTGCATCGACATATGCCCGAACACCTGCAGGAACAAGGTGGACTCCATCTGAACCAAAGTATTCAGGGTTTCCATCAGAAATGGCCGCCCAATCAATCAACCGCGCACCGTACTGGGCAGCGTACTGTGCGATTAATCGATTGTTGTCATCCCGCCAACTTCGAGGTACCGCGGTATTTACAACAATAATTCTGGGTTGATCTTTGAGTTCAGCAAAGATAGCTGCGACCTGATCCTCACCCAACTTATTGTTGTTTCCAAGGTTTAAAACAATGGTTGACCCAACCATTTTGGCCTTATCGTTTTTGATTACTTCAAGAAGCTCTGGAGCTTGACGACCAACACGGGCATTGATCAATCCAATATTTTCTCGAGCATCTAACTCAAATCGAATTCCCAAAATTACAGAGTCACCTGTTACCCAAAGCCCGCCTTCGGTCACTGGTGGTGTAATTGCAGGTGGCTCAAGTTGCTGCTTCAACACATTGAGTTGTCGATCACCTTCTGCGATTGCAGTTAGCGCAGATGTTGCGGTCAAAGTAAAAGTTGAAAGCAGGATAAGAACAACGGCAAACTTTTGTCGCAGTTGTACTCGTTTAGTTCTGTACTTCATGCCTTTGAACCAGTAGTCAATCAGTCCAGTTCTGACTGGTAATTCAACCAGTCGTAATGAGATGTCAGCCAAAGCAAAGACGATTAGGACTCGCAACGCGTAAAGTGCCCATGTAGAGCCCTCAAGATCGTAGTCAGGACGGGTTACTTGGAATACAACCCAGTGCCATAAGTAGATTGCATATGAACGTTCACCGATCCAGACAAAGGGTTTGCTACTCAGGATTGGAGCAAATCGCGACGCTGGGTGCACGATCGATGTAATGATGGCGCATCCAAATAATCCAGCTAATGGAAATGCAATCTTGTACAAAGTTGGATCATTCTCGTCAACAAAGAGAAATGCAGCGATAATTCCGAGTAATCCAAATACACCGATTCCGTCGATAAAATCCTGAGCCTTCTTTGAGACGGTTTCATTTAAATTTTGTGGAATCCATCTGACGGCAAGTGCTGCCCCAAGAAAAAGTCCAATGCTGTGTGTATCTGTTCCAAAGTACACATGGCTAACCTGAGAGTCATTAGTGGCATCTATCTGAAGGGATACCAGCAGAAGAGCGATTCCGGAAAAAGTTGCGATTATTAGCGCCGCGCCAGAGATCTTGTTTTTGCCAAAGTAACGTAGAACTAACAAAAGAATTAATGGCCACACTAAATAGAATTGAGCTTCAACTCCAAGGGACCAGGTGTGTTGCAGCAGAGGTGGCCGTCCGATCGCCTCAAAGTAATCTGTTTGACGAAAAACCAACCACCAGTTCATTCCACCAAAGAGTGCAAATGGAGTGTCGGCCAAAAACCTACGCATCGTGTCAGGTGCCCATGCCCCCACAAAGATCGTTGTCAGAACAATCATGAAAAGAAGTGGAGGCACTAAACGTCTCATTCGTGCAATGTAAAAGGCTCTTAGATCTAATCCACCGCTTCGCTGAATCGAATCAAGCAGTAATCGGGTGATGACATATCCAGAGATAACAAAGAAGAGATCTACACCTAAAAATCCACCAGGAATCCAGTTAAAGCCAAGGTGGTACAGCATCACAGCAATAACGGCCACGGCTCGCAAGCCATCGATTGCAGGTACGTAACGGATGCCGCGGGGAGTGGACATGGCTGTTATGAGCTAATGTAAATTAGCGCTTTGCAGATTTCTTTGCTGCGCTCTTCTTAGCAGGGGCTTTCTTTGCCGCCTTCTTAGTGGTTTTCTTAACGCTCTTCCTTGGAGCATCAAGTGCCGGCTGCGTGCGGCGACTTGAAATCTTCAGTGGCCCAGGATTAATCAATGTGTCGTCAGCGTTGAGATTATCTAGCACGCTCTTTTGCAGCTCTTCAAGTCGTGAAAATGCGCCATCAAGACGGTTACGTGATTGTTGAATCGCCGACTCTGCAGCATCTAGTGATTGCTTTTGAATTCGATACAAACGTTCTGCCTCAGAGATAACTCCAGCTAGCCATTGACGGTAGCCAGAGACTTCAGTTGTAGCTTCAGTAATTATTCTTTCACCTTCGCGACGTGCCGCTGTCGCAAGTGTTGAGATCTCTCGTTTCTTGCTCTCCATCAAGCTTTCAGCCTCAGCTTCTGCTTGTGCAATCCTTTCGTCAGCCTCAGCTTCAGCGGTTTGAATGTATTTACGTCCTCGCGATTCTGCACCAGAAAGAATTGAACGAGCCTTTGCATCGGCCGCCTCTAGCTCTTCCTTTGTCGCACGAGTTGTTTCCGAGACTAAACGTGATGCCGCTGCCTGTGCTTTGCTTTCACGGGCCTGCGCCGACTTAATCATGGACATCGCTGTCTCGGTGGCTAGGATCTCAAACTCTTCCTTTGTTAACCCCGTAATGTCGCGGCGAGATTTGAGATCTGCAATTTGTGCTTCAAGTTCACGGATGCGATCAACAGAGGATGGTTGATTAGAGCTATCATCCTCGCCAGTAAAGCCGACCCAGTTAAGGAAGCTCTTCTTCTCCGCCATCACGCACCCCGTCTCACATAAATATGTATAGATGTGGGCTTAGGTTAGAGCAAGGGCCTATTTACTGTAAATCGCCACTGAGATGGCTATGTACTGCGAGATCCACGCTGCCAGTACAAAGATATGGAAGAGCTCATGAAAGCCGAAGTATTTGGCCTCTCGTCCGGGACGCTTGAGCGCATAGAAGATAGCCCCTACCGAGTAGAAGAGACCGCCGATAACGATAGGAAGTAACACCCACAGACCACCCGCTCTGTAAAGCGCAGGTGTATAAAAGATTGCGACCCACCCCAACAATAAGTAGTTTGCAACATAGAGCCAGCGAGGTGCGTTGATCCAAAAGACTCTTATTCCAACTCCAAATGCCGCACCAATCCAGACCACAGAAAGCAGAATCGTTCTGTCACGACCGTCAAGCAATGCGACAGCAAATGGAGTGTAAGAGCCAGCGATAAGCAGATTGATATTTGCATGATCCCATCGTCGCCAAATCTTCTTCTTTGATGGAACCCAAGGAACGCGATGGTAAATCGCAGAAACACTAAAGAGCATAATCGCGGTTAACGAGTAAATGGCGACAGCAAATTTGAGTGATTCCTTACTTAATATAAAGAGAACCAATGATGCGATGATGACAGCTGGAGTTGCGCCAAGATGGAACCAGCCTCGCAATTTAGGGGCGATGATTGGTGTCTGGCTCATGCACGTAAGCCTAGGGCAAGAAGTTGAATCTCACCGTGGACAAAGGCCACGACCACTGCCAAACTTGCGCCATGACACATAGATCACCCATATTTGAAATCAGCGATGTATATATCGATCAAGAGGC
>LIAM01000044.1 GCA_001438925.1 Actinobacteria bacterium BACL15 MAG-120619-bin91
ATGAGTTTGTAAAGATACTGATGTCTCCAAACCCCCGAATTGGAATCACAGTTCTTGTTGACACAGGACTAGCAGATATCGTGTTGCCGGAAATTCCAAAGCTGCGCCTTGAGGTTGATGAGCACCACCATCACAAAGATGTTTATGAGCACTCAATTACAGTGCTAGAACAGGCGATGGAGCTAGAAGATCGACTTAGTGGTCCCAACCTTGTTATTCGTTTAGCTGCCCTGCTGCATGACATTGGCAAGCCAAAGACCCGCGCCTTTATCGAAGGTGGCGGTGTTTCATTTCATCACCACGAAGTTGTTGGTGCACGTCTTGTAAAGAAGCGTTTACAAGCGCTGCGATTTGATAATGACACCATTGATGCCGTTGAACTATTAACAGCGCTCCACCTTCGTTTCCATGGATATGGCGAGGGTGAATGGACAGACTCTGCCGTTCGCCGTTATGTACGTGATGCTGGCGAATTGATCACACATTTACATGTATTAACACGTGCAGATTGCACCACCCGCAATAAGACAAAGGCTGCTCGCTTATCTGCAACCTATGATTCGCTAGAAAAACGGATTGAAGTATTGATGGAGCAGGAAGAGCTATCAAAGATCCGCCCAGATCTAGATGGCTCACAGGTAATGCAACTTCTCAATTTGAAACCATCTCGTGAGGTTGGAGAGGCGATGGATTTCTTAATGGAGCTTCGTCTTGAACAGGGACCTATAGGCATTGATGCTGCAACACAAGCCCTATTGAAATGGTGGGCTAGTAGGTAGCTTTAAATTTGCTAGTTCTCAAAGTTATAACCGCTACCAAAAAGTAAGCGCCCATCACAAAAAGCGGCACCTTTGCGGTAACACCTGAGGCTGGCAGTAATAAGGCTGCAATCAATCCACCACTAACAATTGCGCTATTAACAATTACATCGTAAACAGCAAAGACTCGACCACGATAGTAATCATCGATCTTTGATTGAACCAGAGCATCATTTGTAACCTTGATATTTTGTCCAAAAAAAGCTGCTAAAAAAGCGGTAAGAGAAAGTGCGATTTGAGTCTGCGATATCGCTAAGAAAACCGGAGATAAAGCACTTGCAAACATCGCAAACTTAATCCAGCGGTGACGACCATATCGAGCAACACCGTAAGGTGCTAAAAAAGCCCCCAAAAAGACACCAGCACCGGCGATTGTTAATGCAACTCCAAAACCCTGCAATCCATCGGCTGGTCGGGATGGATCATTAAATGTGTTGCGCTCCAATAACAAAGCGGTCAAGGTTAAAGCCGTTAAACCACCACGGTGCACCGCCGTTGCAACAATTCCCCTGCCGGCATCAATATGTTTGCGCAGAAATTCAATACCTTCTCGCAAATCAATAAATCCTTGGGAAAAGGAGGCAGCCGCCTTTTCATGTTCAAGTGGGCCGATCTCATACTTATTTAACCGTCCTGTAAGAAGCGCCGCTGTGAGATATCCACCAGCGGCAATAAGAATGAGCAGGGAATCGGCACGATCTGCGATCGCTGCTCCATCTACCAGTGCGCGTACGCCGACACCAATTCCACCACCCAACACAACTAAAACCGATCCACCAGTTACTGCGATCGCATTTGCGGTGATTAAGGATTTTGTATCAATTAATAGAGGAAGTCCAGCAGACAAAGCTGCAAGTATTAAACGATTAATTCCAAAGGCAACAAGTACAACCGCTGTCAACGCAACACCAGTTGTTCCGCTAAATACAAACAGTGCAACCACAAGCAGATTTGCACTGCGTGCTAGGTTTGCAAAAAAGAGCGCCCTTTGTCTAGAGACCCGATCTAAAATCGTTCCGACAAAGGGTCCAACAATCGAGTACGGCAACAAGACAACAGCAAAACCAATCGCTGCACTAAGTGCATCTGCTTGTCGTTCTGGTGAGAATAAAACAAAGGATGCAAGGGCGCTTTGAAAGACACCATCGGTCATCTGCCCCGTCCATCGCACCGCCAAAAGACGAGATAGCCGAGGATGTCGAATCAACCCAGCAAAACTCATAAGAAAGAGCGTAACCATCTATTAGGGATTATTCTTCACCCTAATGAAATCGCAACGATCATTCATCGATTATTCACTCGACAAGCGGGCAACTTTGATCGCCCTCTTTCGTGGGACCGTTGATGCCTGCGATGCCGACCCGTACCTAATGCGTGCAGCTAAATGGCATGGTGACAAGGTTGACCGCAACTGCCCGGTTTGCAAAAAAGAGGAGCTAGTTGAACTGCGCTACACCTTTGGTGAACAACTAGGTCAATACTCAGGTCGCATTAAGACTCCCCGCGAATTAGTTGAGATGGAGCGCCAGTTTGGTGAGTTCACCGTCTACATCGTTGAGGTCTGCCGCAACTGTTCCTGGAATCACCTATGTGCTTCATACATATTAGGTGACGGAATTGAACGAAAACCCCCTCGTAAGGTGCGGACCTTGGAGGATGAGGATTACGCCACGAGATAGCATTGCCAAATGATCCGTAAATTACTGACTAGAGCCGCTATTTTTCTAGCTGGCATCGGCTTTGTCGCCGGCTCAGTTTTGTTTGCGCTCGCCTACTTTACGGTGGATATCCCAGATCCCAATGCATATGTAAATAGTCAATCAACGATTATTCAATACTCTAATGGTGAAGAGATTGGTCGCGTCGGTACACAAAACCGACAGATCGTTCCACTGTCAAAGATTCCGCTGAATGTTCGCAACGCGGTTTTAGCTGCCGAGGATCAAAACTTTTACTCAAACAAAGCCTTTTCAATTAGAGGTATCGCTCAAGCTGTAATCGACAACATTGTTAAATTGGGTCAGGGCCGTGGTGGATCAACAATTACACAGCAGTATGCCAAGACCGCGTTTTTAACACCCGAAAGATCTATTCAACGCAAAATCAAAGAGCTGGTTATCTCTATCAAATTAGAAAACCAACTTTCTAAGGATCAGATCTTTGAGAGTTACCTCAACACTATTTACTTTGGCCGCGGCTCTTATGGAGTTATGACAGCATCTCAGCAGTACTTCAACCGCAACGTAGATCAATTAACAAACTCTCAGGCCGCGGTGATCGCCTCAATATTGCGCTCACCAGGCCTTTACGATCCAATGTTTAAAGAGGGTAACGCTGAACGGTTAGCTGCCCGATTTGAGTATGTAAAGAACAATATGATCGAGGCTGGTTGGCTGACTGATGAAGAAGCTGCAAAGATGAAGATGCCAAAGATCGCTCCACGATCAACATCGGGACAGTTGAGCGGTCCTAAAGGCCACATAATTGAAGCGGTTCAAAAGGAGTTAGCAAAACTCGGATTTAGTCAGGATCAATTGTTGGTTGGTGGTTTGGTCATCAAAACAACGCTAGATCAAAAGGTGCAACAGGCCGCTGTCGATGCCGTTAATAAGTTTTATCCATCAAAAGCACCAGCTGATCTTCGAATCGGATTGGTCGGAATCCGCCCCGGAACCGGCGAAGTACTTGCCTTATATGGCGGCCGGGATTACTTAGAGCGCCAGTTAAATGATGCGACGCAATCAATTACACAGGCAGGGTCAACCTTTAAATCATTTGCATTAGTGGCAGCCCTTGAACAAGGAATCCCGCTGGCCTCAATGTGGAATGGCGATTCACCACAAATTTTTGATGATGCGGGCAAGCCCTACGAGGTTTCTAATTACGGTAATGAGAGTTGGGGCCAAGTAAGTTTGATGGAGGCAACAAAGCGTTCAATTAACACAATCTTTGTTCCACTTGGTATCAAGGTAGGCCCAACAAATGTTGTAGATGTAGCGCGCCGAGCAGGAATTCCCGAAAGTGTTGCGATGATGCCAACACCATCTATCGTTTTAGGAACATCAAGCCCACATGTGATCGATGTGGCAAATGCTTACGCAACCTTTGCCGCGCAAGGGATTAGATCTAAACCATTTTTAGTAACCCGAGTTTTAGGTTCAAACAAAGGTGTTTTATATGAAGCCACTCCTCAAACCGAAGAAGCTTTCAGCAGAGAGGTAATGGCCGATCTGACCTATGCGTTAAAGGGAACGATCCTAGGTGGTACCGGTGCTGCAGCACTTGCCTTGGGTCGACCAGCAGCTGGAAAGACTGGAACATCTCAATCAAATGCATCGGCATGGTTTAGTGCATACACACCACAGATCGCAGCATCTGTCGCATTTTTCCGCGATAACGCAACCCAATCTCTTAATGGAATTGGTGGGATGACCTCACTTACCGGTGGTTCATTTCCGGCACGTATCTGGACACAGTTTATGAAAAAGGCGTTAAAGGGCGAGCCAGTTTTAGATTTTCCAGCGCCCTCTAATATCGGTGGGCTTGAACCAGTTGTTATGACCTCAGGTGGAGTACAGAAGCCCGAAGAGTAATGAGCCAGTCCAATGTGCTGAAGGGGCGAGCCCTCGTTGCCTTAGCAATCCTTGCCTCACTTCTATCCTTTGCAAAGTTTAGCCACTGCGAAAACACCGGCTGGGCAACGCCAGATCAGTACATTCACGCCTGTTATAGCGATCTTCCATCGCTATATGAAGCAAGGGGTTTGAGCACCAATCAATGGCCTTATGCCAGTGCAGATAACAGTGTTGAGTATCCAGTACTAACCGGTCTTGTTATGTACCTGACCTCATTTGTAGCAAACTCCCCCGCCTCATACTTTAATATCAATATCCTCTTTTTAGTTCTGCTCTTTATCGCAACAGTTATTGTGGTTCGCAAAATCAGACCAGAGTTTGCATACCTTGTACCGGTTGCTCCGGCGATGATCGCATCACTGTTTATCAACTGGGATCTATGGGCGATTGCAACGATGATGGTTGCGATCTATTGGTTTGATCGCAAACAGTATCTCGGTAGCGCACTGTTGCTAGGAGTGTCAATCTCAACCAAGTTTCTACCAATCTTCTTACTAATCCCAATACTTTTTATCTTATGGCGGGAAGGTAAAGTCAAAGAGGCGATCAAGTACACCGCAATTACCTTTGGCACTTGGTTGTTAATTAACGCGCCATTTGCAATTACAACACCAGAGGGTTGGTGGCGTTTCTACAAACTCAATCTTGAACGCGGTCCTGACTGGGGATCGATATGGCTGGCGCTACAACAACTTGGTCTTAACCTAACCAACCTCAACTGGTTATCAATTCTTTTGCTACTGATCGCATTAACAACTATTGCAATACTGTTGTTTGAATTACAGTACACACCAACTCTGGCATCGGTTTCCTTCTTCGTTCTCGCCTCTGTCATGCTCGCAAGCAAGGTGTACTCGCCACAATATGTTTTATGGTTGACACCACTTGCTGCAATTGCATTAACTAATAAAAAGGATCTGCACGCATTTTGGGTATGGCAAGCAACTGAACTTATTTACCATGTAGCGATCTGGCAGCACATCGCACAGGTAACCGATGCACAGTTTGGTTTGGGTCCAACCCCGTACGCGATCCTGACCCTGGTTCGAATCGGGGGCACCATCTACCTAATGGCGATCCTGGCCCGCCGGGCGCTACAGGCCCGAAATACGCACAGCAAGCTGCTCGATTTACTATTTGAGGGCTCCAAGCCTTACCCTTAACCCCCACCAAAGCTTGCTTCGGTGGGAATTTAACCCTCCTGTCACGGAAATACCGTGGCCGTCTTAGTCCAGAGGAGGTCGGGTTAACACATGCGTCATTATGAACTTATGGTCATTCTTGATCCAGAACTAGAAGAACGCACAGTCACACCAAGCCTAGAAACATACTTGAAGATCATCAAAGACTCAGGTGGAACGGTCAACAAGCTCGACTTGTGGGGCCGCCGCCGTATGTCCTTTGAGATTCAGAAAAAGGGCGAAGGTATCTACGCAGTAATCGATATGAACTGCGAACCAGCAGCGATTAAGGAATTAGATCGCCAGCTTAATTTGAATGAATCAGTGTTACGCACAAAGGCGATGCGTCTCGACGCATAAGCTTTCTGCATACATGATGCTTGGACTCCACCAGTAGTTATAGAGAGCTAGAGATAGAGAAGAGGAAATAAAATGGCAGCAGGAGATACAACAATCACAATGATCGGCAACTTAGTTGACGATCCAGAGCTACGTTTCACACCATCAGGTGCGGCCGTTGCAAAGTTTCGTGTTGCATCAACACCACGCTATTTAGATAAGCAAACCAATGAATGGAAAGATGGCGAGAGCCTCTTTCTTCAATGTCAGATCTGGCGTCAAGCAGCTGAAAATGTTGCAGAGTCACTGACAAAGGGAATGCGCGTCATCCTTTCTGGTCGTCTTAAGCAACGTTCATATGAAACTAAAGAGGGCGAAAAGCGCACCGTCTTTGAGGTAGAAGTAGATGAAGTCGGTCCATCACTACGCAATGCAACAGCGAAGGTCACAAAGGCCCAGCGTGCAGGTGCGAGTGGTGGATACTCTGCACCAGCTGCAGCGGATTCATTTAATGAAGACCCATGGGCGGCAGCATCATCCTCTGCGCCAGCAGGTGGTGGATGGGGAACCTCCACAACTGACGAGCCACCCTTCTAAATCCAACTAACTAACCATCCATTCCTAGTACCAGGTAGTAAAAAACCGAGGGCTAGGGCCCGAAAAGGAGCACCACAATGGGAGCAAGAAATAACAAGGCTCTACGCGAGCCTAAGAATAAGAATGCAAAGGCTGCAGCCTTAAACAAGAAGTTTAAGAAGAAGCCTTGCAGCTTCTGCCAGCAGAAGGTCACCTTTATCGATTACAAAGATATTGCAACCCTTCGCAAGTACATTTCAGATCGCGGCAAGATCCGCGCTCGCCGCGTTACAGGTGCATGCACACAGCACCAGCGTTCAATCGCAACCGCGGTAAAGAACAGCCGTGAAGTAGCACTACTTCCTTACACATCATCAGCGCGATAAGGGGATCTGACAATGAAACTAATCCTTACCCGTGAAGTTGCAGGCCTAGGCACTGCAGGAGATGTAGTAACTGTTAAAGATGGATTCGCTCGTAACTTCCTGTTGCCACGCGGAAATGCAATCGCTTGGTCACAAGGCGGAGAAAAGCAGATCGAAAGTATTCGTCGCGCCCGCTCAGCACGTGAGGTTCGCGATATCGATCACGCCAAGGAGATCAAGGCAAAGCTTGAAGCCGCATCTGTTGTTGCAAAGGCAAAGGTCGGCGCTAAGGGCGCACTCTTTGGTTCAGTAACTGACAAGGATGTTGCAGCAGCGATCAAGTCAGCAACCGGTCTAGATATCGATCGTCACACGATCGCTACAAAGGGCCACATCAAGAAGCTAGGCAGCCACGATGTAAAGATCTCTCTAGGTCACAACGTTGTTGCAAAGGTTTCAGTAAGCGTTGTAGCTGACAAGTAATTCACTATTAAGAAAGCCCGTCACTTGTGTGGCGGGCTTTTTTATTTTTCGGATTGAAATCTCACGATATGGAATTTGAAAAATTACTTTGATCCACACCCCTGTGTGCATCCAACTCACCCTTGACCTGCGCCTTTGAACTACCTGAGTCTCACCATCCATACTTATGCACATTGCATCCACCGCTTTCTACACAGGAAAACAGGGTTATCCACCTACTTATACACAGACTCATACACAGGCTCCGCGGTGGATCCTCGCCTGCGATAGGGGTGAAGGCCTAGGTTACGCA
>LIAM01000045.1 GCA_001438925.1 Actinobacteria bacterium BACL15 MAG-120619-bin91
TCTGGAGCAAAACCAATTGAGTGAACAACACCATCGAGACCTTGTGGGAAGTGTTCACGTACTCGAGATTCCAGCGCTGCTAAATCCGCATCACTTGTTACATCAAGTTCAATGACAGGACAAGGATTTGGTAAACGACCTGCAATGCGGGTTGTGAGAGACAAGCCACGACCAAATCCAGTCAGAATTACTTCGGCACCTTGTTCTTGAGCCAAGCGGGCGATATGAAATGCAATTGAGGCATCGGTCAATACACCTGTCACCAGGATCTTTTTGCCCTCGAGAATTCCCATTCAGTGTCCCATTCCTAATCCGCCATCTACTGGGATTAATGCACCAGAGATGTAACTTGCTTGTGGTGATGCGATAAAGGTTACGACATCGGCGATTTCTTCAGCCGAACAGAAACGACCCAATGGAACGGAGCCAGCGATTTCACTACGGCGCTTTTCATCCAGGTTTGCTGTCATATCAGTCTCTACAAAGCCAGGTGCGATCACATTAGCTGTAACACCGCGGCTACCAAGTTCACGAGCGAAAGAGCGAGCCATTCCGACCAACCCAGATTTAGATGATGAGTAATTAACCTGTCCAGCAGAACCCAGAGCTCCAACTACTGAACCTACAAAGATCAGACGCCCACGCTTTAATTTGAGCAGACCCTTGGTAGCTCGACGAGCAACACGAAAGGCACCGGTCAGATTTGCATCGATCACGGATTCAAAATCCTCATCGCTCATGCGCATGACTAAACCATCTTTAGTAATTCCGGCATTTGCCACAACGATCTCAGGGATTCCCCACTGCTGCTCGATCGATGCAAATCCAGCATCCACGCTCTCGGTGCTGGTGACATCCATCTGAACCGATTTGTACCCTGTAGGTGCCGAACCTGTGCGGTAGGTGATAACTACATCGTGTCCGGCTCTTTGCAGCGATTGAGCGATTGCTAAACCAATTCCACGGTTTCCGCCAGTGACAAGCGCGATTGAACTCATACCTAAAACCTACTGGCTACCTCGGAGTATTCAAAAGAAGCGAAGGTGCGCGCCGAGCGTTACTCTTGCTCCATGGCCAAGGAAAAGAAGATTTTTGATATCACGAGTGCGCAAAATGCGCTTACCCGTGATCAAGCTGGTCGCCAAAAGCGGTACTTCATCTCTATGATGATTAGAACCGCCTGTTTTGTACTTACTGTAATTCTTCCGAGCCCATATCGCTGGTTTGCCTTAGCTGGCGCTGTAACACTTCCCTACTTTGCTGTGGTAATCGCAAATGCGGGCCGGGAGACAGTTACTCGTGGCTCTGACATCGTAGAAGACAAGCCGCTAGCGCTCGATTAATTTATGTCGTCTGAGCTAAAGAGCAAAGAGCCTTGGGCTTTCTTTAAAACCCTTATAGCTATAGCAATGGTTGTTTTATGTATCTGGGCTGCTCAGTGGCAGTATCAGCGTGGAGTAGATAGACATGCGCGCAACACAATTATCCAAGAGCGGATCGCACAAGAGGCAATTAATCTCAAAGAGATTGATGATGAGTATGCAATAAATGAATGGCGAAAGGTTTCTGCAACTGGAAGCTTTGATCCAAGCAAACAAATTCTTCTTCGTAATCGCTACTCAGAAGGAAAGTACGGGTACGAGGTTTTAACCCTGTTCACAAGTAGTACGGGTGAAAGATTTTGGGTAGATCGTGGCTGGGTTCAAGCTGGAGCAACCGCAACGACTCCCCCGACTGTCACAACTGTTCCTGACGGTCAGGTAGAGATTTCAGGAAGGTTTCGTTTGGACTCCTCATTACCGCGTGGATCCTTCTTCGCATTGCCAGGATCGGGAGAAGGATTGGTCTCGGAGCTCAATGCGCAATCCCAATTGGATACGGAAAAGTATTATCTAGATCTGCTCAGTGGTTCTGATCCATCACTTACTCCAGCTGCGCCCGCACAATTACCATCACTGAGCGATGGACCTCATATGGCTTATGCCCTTCAATGGCTGTTTTTCGGTGGATTAATTATTTATGGGCGTTTCTTAATTAGGCGTACCCGTTAAATCCTGTCTGTTGTAAAGCTCTGAGTACAGCCCACCTTTAACCACCAATTCATCATGAGTTCCTCGCTCGACGATGGCACCCTTTTCTAGTACCAAGATCTGATCTGCATCACGTACCGTGCTCAAGCGATGTGCGATCACAATACTGGTGCGTCCCTTGAGCGCGGTTTGTAGCGCTGCGTGAACCAACTGTTCATTCTCAGAATCAAGATGGGCGGTTGCCTCATCCAAGATAACTACAGCTGGTGACTTAAGCAGCAAACGGGCGATCGCTAAACGTTGTTTCTCGCCACCAGAGAGGCGATGGCCCCGCTCTCCCACCATGGTTTCTAAGCCATTAGGAAGTGATTCAATCAAACTCCAGATTTGAGCGGCTTTGCAGGCATCCATCATCTCTGCCTCAGTTGCATCCTGTTTAGCGTAACGAAGATTCTCTGCAATCGTTTCATGGAAAAGATGAGCATCCTGCATTACTACACCTATTGAGTCTCGCAAAGACTCAAGGGTTAAATCACGAATGTCATGTCCATCGATCGAAATACCACCATCTGTCACATCGTAAAGGCGGGGTAACAATGCGCTGATAGTTGTCTTGCCCGCACCTGATGGACCAACGAGCGCGGTCATTGTTCCGGGAGCTGCAACAAAGGAGAGATCCCGTAAGACCTGACCGCTCTGCACCGTTTCAGCCTTTGCAGCTGATTCAAGTGATGCCAGAGAGATCTCTTCAGCGCGTGGATAGGAAAAGTTAACATTCTTAAACTCAATGCGAGGTTCGGTAGTTTTCAGAACAACAGCGTTCTGGCGATCCTTCACCATAGGCTCTAAATCTAGAACCTCAAAAACTCGTTCAAAGGAAACAAGTGATGTCATTACATCAATCCGTACATTTGAAAGCGCGGTCAATGGACCATAAAGGCGAGCAAGCAATGCGGTTATTGCTAGAAGTGTTCCAACCGTTACTCCACCCTTGATGGCAAGATGTCCACCAATTCCATAAGCAAAGGCTGTTGCAATCGCAGCAACGCTGGTGAGAGCAATAAAAAAGAGACGATTAAGCATCGCCATCTTGATACCAATATCGGCTACCCGTCGGGCACGACTTCTAAAGTACTCGCGTTCACGATCTGGTTCGCCGTATAACGCTACAAGCATCGCACCTGACACATTGAAACGCTCAGTCATGGTGCTCGACATCTCAGCATTTACGCCAAAGGATTCGCGGGTGAGGGATTGCAACCTACGACCTACCCATTTGGTTGGAATGAGAAAAACAGGCAGTAGTAAAAGCGAGAAGATTGTTATCTGCCACGACAGAATCAACATGGTGATTGTGACCAAAACCAGACTTACGACATTGCTGACCACACCTGACAAGGTTGCGGTAAAAGCCTGTTGTGCACCAATTACATCTGAGTTAATTCTGGAGATTAAGGCACCTGTTTGTGTGCGTGTGAAGAAGGCGATGGATTGCTTTTGAACATGAGCAAAGACCAAAGACCGAAGATCATAAATAAGGCCTTCTCCGATACGCGATGAAAAGTATCGTCCCAGCATATTAATACCAGCATCTGCAATCGCAAGCAATCCAACCAGGATAGCTAGATTGGTTACAACCGTTGGATCCTTGGGAATTACACCATCATCGATAAGGCGTTTGAGCAGTAATGGTGTCGCGACAATTAATGCAGCATCCACTACAACAGTTGCTAAGTAAATGATGATGTTGGTTCTATACGGGCGTGCAAAAGAGAAGATTCTCTTTACAGTTCCTGGCTTGAGCTTTTGCTCCTTCACTGAAGGATCTGCGGTCATCGAGCGGTGGGTCATCCACGCTGCATGCATGGACATAATTAAACGGTGAAGCCAAGAGCGCGCAGCTGATCTCTTCCATCATCGGTAATCTTGTCGGGGCCCCAAGGCGGCATCCATACCCAATTAATCTTTACATCAGTTGTCATTCCGGCAAGTGCTGCGCGAGTTTGATCCTCGATCACATCTTGAAGTGGGCAGGCCGCCGAAGTCAAAGTCATGTTGAGAATCGCAATGTTGGCTTCATCAACCATCACATCGTAAATAAGGCCAAGATCAACAACATTGATGCCAAGTTCTGGATCAACAACATCCTTCATCGCCTCTGTGACATCATCAACGCTGGTAGCCATATTTACTCTCCCCTATTTGTAGTCGTAATTCTAACCGCTGCATCCTTAAAGGCCATCCACCCCAGTAGGGCGCACTTAATGCGTGCGGGAAACTTGGAAACACCTGCCAAGGACACCGCATCTTCCAAGACATCTGGATTTCCTTCTTTGGTGCCTTTGCTCTGCATCAGCTCAGTGAACTCTTGAAGTATTGAATCCGCCTCTTGGAAACTCTTGTTCACCAATAAATCACTTGCTATCGAAACACTTGCTTGGGAAATAGAACATCCAACTCCATCCCACGTAATAGAGGTGATAACCCCATCCTTAGCGGAGATATTCAAGGTGATTTCATCTCCACAACTAGGGTTAATGTGATGAACCTGAGCACCATACGTATCAGATAAGCCCTTATTGAGTGGATGCTTGTAGTGATCCAAGATCACCTCTTGATAAAGGCTATCTAACTCCATCACGCGAAGTATTTCTGTGCACCCATGATTGCGGTAAATAGAGCGTCGCAATCTGATTCATCATTGTATAAATAGAGGGAGGCACGAGTTGTTGCCGGTACTCCAAGTTTTCTCGTCAATGGCCAGGCGCAATGATGACCTGTTCGAACCGCAACGCCCTGACTATCGAGGTACTGTCCAAGATCATGTGGGTGTATTTGGCCTACGGTAAATGACACTGAACCACCACGAGCATCTGTGTTGCTAGGTCCGACAATAGAAAGCTCTGGTATCGCCAATAATCCGTCAATCAAGTAACCCGTTAAATCAACCTCATGTTTGAAAATTGCATCCATGCCGATAGCAGATAAGTAATCAATTGCAGCGCCGAGTCCAACCGCCTGAGCCATGTTGGGAACACCAGCTTCAAATCTTCGAGGAGCAGGAGCCCATGTTGCCGATGTCATTGTGACCGTTTCAATCATAGATCCGCCGAAGAGAAAGGGAGGAAGCTCTGCTAGAACCGAACTCCACAAAACACCGACACCTGTTGGACCTACCGCTTTGTGGCCCGAGAAGGTTAGAAAATCAACTCCCAGTTTTGTAACATCGATTGGCATGTGAGGAACAGATTGGCATGCATCAAGCACAACAACTGCGCCAACCGCATGTGCCCGCTTAACAATTGCTGCTAGTGGATTGATTGTTCCCAAGACATTTGATTGATGGGTTAGAGCTACAACCTTTGTATTCTCAGTTATAACTGAGTCAATCTTTGAGAGATCTAAACGACCATCAGCTGTTACCTCAAACCATGACAGGGATGCCCCTGTTCGAGCAGCCAATTGTTGCCAAGGAATCAGGTTGGCATGGTGCTCCATCTCAGTTACGACGATGTGATCCTTAGATGTGACCTCAAAACGAGATCCTGGTTGCGCATTACCCATCGCATAGGCGATCAGGTTTAAAGACTCAGTTGCATTCTTAGTAAAGACGATCTCATCAACTGTTGCCCCCAAGAAATTGGCAACCTTGGAACGGGCACCCTCATACGCATCCGTTGCTTCTTCAGCAAGTTGGTGAGCACCACGATGAACAGCGGCGTTATTAAACTTGTAGAAATTACTCTCAGCCTCAATTACAGACAGTGGCTTCTGACTAGTAGCGCCACTATCTAGGTAGACCAGTTTTTTTCCGTCGCGAATAGTACGCTCAAAGATTGGAAAATCTTTGCGTATATCCGCAACGTTGAAGGACATAGTTTTTTACTTGCTTACGTAATCTGCGTAACCATTTGCTTCTAGCTTTTCAGCTAGCTCTGCCCCACCTTGTTCCACGATGCGTCCATTAGCAAAGACATGTACAAAATCAGGCTTGATGTAACGCAAGATACGGGTGTAGTGCGTGATCAAAATGACACCTAAATTATTGGCAGCCTTAGCACGATTGACGCCTTCTGAAACGATACGAAGTGCATCAACATCTAGACCTGAATCTGTTTCATCAAGAATTGCCATCTTTGGCTTGAGAAGTTCAAGCTGCATAATTTCATGGCGCTTTTTTTCTCCACCTGAAAAACCTTCATTTACATTTCGAGTCGCAAAGGCTGGATCCATATTAAGAGCTTCCATAGCTTCCTTTACTTCTCCTACCCATGTGCGAAGCTTTGGAGCTTCTCCACGTAGCGCCGTTGCTGCAGTGCGAAGGAAGTTAGATACAGATACTCCAGGAACTTCTACTGGGTACTGCATCGCAAGGAATAACCCCGCCTTTGCACGCTCATCAACTGTCATGTCGAGAACATCTGCACCATCGAGAGTTACTGTGCCACCTGTAATGGTGTACTTAGGATGTCCTGCTATTGAGTAAGCAAGAGTTGATTTACCTGAACCATTTGGACCCATAATCGCGTGGGTCTGGCCTGACTCGATAGTCAGATCTACTCCCTTAAGGATCTCGACCATTCCTTCATCTGTATTGACAGAGACCTGCAGGTTGCGGATTTCTAGTGTGCTCATTTTTCTCTCTCTTCTCTGGTTACTAAATCTCTACCGTGACGGCGTTTCCGTCGATTGATACTGCATACGTTTCTAGTGGAATGTTTGCTGGAAGAGTTAACGCCTCCCCGGTGCGAAGATCAAACTCTGCTCCATGGAGCCAGCATTCGATTTTGAAACCTGTGACATCACCTTCAGAAAGCGATGCCTCTGAATGGGTACAGGTATCTGCTACTGCAAACACCTCATCTCCCACGCGCGCAACACAGATACCTTTGCCATCCTTCTCAATTCGAACCGGCTTACCTTCTGCGATTTGGTCTAATGCAAGATCAGCCATTGCGTGCCGCCTTTTCCAGCTCATTATCGATGCGATCCATGATTCGGTTTTGAACCTCTTCATTTCCGATCTCAGTAACGATTTCATTGAAGAAACCACGTACGACTAGGCGTCGAGCATCTGCCATAGCAATTCCGCGTGACATTAAATAAAAGAGCTGCTCATCATCAAAACGACCTGTTGTGCTTGCGTGCCCTGCGCCAATGATCTCGCCCGTTTCGATCTCTAGGTTAGGTACTGAGTCAGCACGTGCACCATCAGAGAG
>LIAM01000046.1 GCA_001438925.1 Actinobacteria bacterium BACL15 MAG-120619-bin91
GGAAACCAAAGCCGAGTGCTGCTGAGCTTTCAGGCTCATAAACAAGTGCGGCATCATTGAGCTGTAACTTATCTAAAGCTTCACGAAGTATTGGAAAGTCTGCACCATCTAAGGGGAACAAGCCTGAGAACACCATTGGCTTAGGATCTTTGTACCCAGAAAGAGCTGACTTTGTTGGATTGTTGTAGGTCGTAACTGTGTCGCCCACACGTGATTGGCGAACATCCTTCACACCCGTAATTAAGTAGCCTACCTCGCCTACTCCAAGTCCTTTAGATGCGATGGGTTCTGGTGAGATAACACCAACCTCTAAAGCTTCGTGACGCACACCAGTTGAGAACATCTGAATCTGTTCGCGTGGTGAAAGATGTCCATCAACGACGCGGACATAGGTCACAACACCACGGTAAGAGTCATAGACAGAGTCAAAGATCAATGCACGTGCTGGTGCATTTGCATCTCCTACTGGTGCTGGAATCTGAGCAACAATCTGATCCAATAGATCTGCAACTCCATCGCCGGTCTTTCCAGATACACGTAAGCAATCTTCGGGTTGGCAGCCAATCAATTTGGCAAGCTCTGCAGCAAACTTTTCAGGTTGTGCGTTAGGCAGATCAATTTTATTGAGAACAGGAATAATTGTTAGATTGTTTTCCATTGCAAGGTAAAGGTTTGCAAGGGTTTGGGCTTCAATTCCTTGTGCGCAATCAACCAGCAGAACCGCACCTTCACATGCTGCTAGCGAGCGCGATACCTCGTAGGTAAAGTCAACGTGTCCAGGTGTATCGATCATGTTCAGGATGTACTCCTGACCATCAATTGATGAACGCCATGGCAGACGTACCGCTTGAGATTTAATGGTGATTCCACGTTCGCGTTCAATATCCATACGATCGAGATACTGTGCACGCATATTTCGTGCCTCTACAACCTCGGTGATACCCAACATACGATCGGCAAGAGTTGATTTACCGTGATCGATGTGGGCGATGATGCAAAAGTTACGAATCTGCGCCGGATTGGTTGCCGCTGGTTGTGGCGCCTTAGCAAGTGAAATTGCAGGCATGAACCTAGCCTCGCTTTACAGTAGTAAAGGGATTAACGAGCGCCGGCTTTGGCAGCTGCCTTAGCCATTGAAGACTTCTTGTTCGCTGCTGCATTCTTGTGAAGAACACCTTTTTGTACCGCGACATCTAGTGACTTTGAAGCAGCGCGGAGTTCGGTGTTGATCGCGGAAGAGTCGCCTGCGGCAACAGCCTCGCGGAACTTACGGACGGCGGTCTTGATAGATGAGCTCACAGACTTATTGCGAAGGCGTGCCTTCTCGTTGGTCTTGATGCGCTTGATCTGAGACTTGATATTTGCCACGTGCGTAGTTCTCCGAACTTTAGGTTGAGGGGTAAGGGTACCCATTTGAGCGCTCATGCTCAAATCGGCATAGTTCTATGCGGTGATGATCCCCGAGGAGGCTGCGCGGCGGCGCTTTCGCCCGCCACTCTTTACCTCCGCCTGTGGGGCTTCTGCAGCAGGCGTTTCATCAATACTCTCGTGGAACTCATGCCCCGTTGCATCTGCCTCATCGGCATCTTCATGCTTTGAAGAAGGGGTATCAAGCTGCGGCATTGGTGCCTTCATCTTTACCGGCTCCATGTGGATGTGAATTCCGCGTCCGCTACATGAATCACATGTAGTGGAGAAGGCTTCGATAAGTCCCTGACCAACACGCTTGCGTGTCATCTGAACCAAACCAAGTGAGGTTACCTCTGCAACCTGGTGCTTGGTGCGATCGCGACCAAGGCATTCAACTAAGCGACGCAAAACAGCTTCACGGTTAGATTCAAGAATCATATCGATGAAGTCGATAACAACAATTCCACCTAAGTCACGAAGACGAAGTTGGCGTGCGATCTCTTCTGCAGCTTCAAGGTTGTTCTTGGTAACTGTTTCTTCAAGATTTCCACCCTTACCAATAAACTTACCGGTGTTAACATCGATAACAATCATCGCTTCAGTGCGATCGATTACAAGTGATCCACCTGAAGGTAGATATACCTTGCGATCAAAGGCCTTTGCCAGTTGTTCTTCAACACGGAAGTCGGCAAATAGATCGCCATTTCCGGTGTACTTCTCAATCTTTTGAGTTAGCTCTGGCGCGATGAAACCAAGGTAGTTTGTAACCTCATCCCAGGCTGTTGAACCCTGAACAGTTAGCTTGCGGAAATCCTCATTGAAGATATCGCGGATAACGCGGACTGCAAGATCTGGCTCTTGGTACAAAGCTGTCGGTGCATGGAAGTTTGGATTTTGACTCTTTGAGTAAATATCCTCCCATTGCGCCTTTAAACGTGCGACATCACTGGTCAGATCCTCTTCGCTGACACCCTCTGCCGCTGTACGAACAATTACACCAGCCTCTTCAGGAATCAGATTCTTTAAGATTGATTTCAAACGTGCGCGCTCTTCTTCAGGAAGACGCTTTGAGATTCCTGACATTCCGCCACCTGGAACATAGACAACATAACGTCCAGGCAGTGAAATCTGGCTAGTTAAGCGAGCGCCCTTTTGGCCGATTGGATCCTTAGTTACCTGTACTAAGACAGGTTGGCCTGTCTTTAACACTGTTTCAATCTTGCGTGGTTGCGATTCAGAGATACCTGCAGCATCCCAATTAACCTCACCCGCGTATAGAACTGCGTTGCGTCCCTTACCAATGTCAACGAATGCAGCCTCCATAGATGGAAGCACATTTTGTACCCGACCTAAGTACACATTTCCAACATAAGACTGGTTGCTATTGCGATTTACATAATGTTCAACCATTACGCCATCTTCAATAACAGCGATCTGTGTGCGATCTGCGATCTGGCGTACCAGCATCTCGCGATCGACATTTTCGCGGCGTGCTAAGAAATCTCCATCCGTAATGATTGTTCCACGCTTGCGGTATGGCTCGCGGTATTCGCTACGACCACCACGATCATTGCGATCATATCTATCGTTGCGATCACGACGATTACGGTTGTTTCGATCATTGCGATCTGTGCGCGCTGGACGTTCAGGACGTTCACGCTTTTCACGAACCTTAACAACGGTGATAACACCATCCTCTTCGATGGTCTCCCCCGGAGTTACACCCTCACCTGTTGCACGGCGACGACGGCGACGGCGTGTAGTTGTTGCACCTTCAGGCGATTCCTCTTCATCTGATCCATCGGCTGAACCCTCATCATTGCTTTCAGTATTTACTGAATCTGTAGAACCCGGCTTGCGTCGACCACGGCCACCACGGCGGCGACGGCGGTTTCGGTTACCGCGCTCATCTGAATCAGATACCTCAACTGATTTTTCTTCTACTTCAGGGGCTTCTTTCTTTGCTGCAACCTTTTTACGAGGCTTGCTCTCTGCGCTCTCCTTCGTAGCAGCTAGCTTTTCCGGTGCTGCTTGGAAGATAGGCACTGGAATTGCAGCGGCCTTCTTACGGGTTGTCTTCTTTTCCTCAGCTACCTCGGTAACTGGTGCATCAGCCTTAGCCGATGCTTTTTTAACCGCACGCTTGCGCGGTGTTTTAGGCTCAATCGCCATGGCACCAAATCCTTTATGCCCCTTGCGGAGCTATATTCTTAAAAAATCCTGTTGGGTTTTCCGTACCGTCCGCGCTGGGCTTGAGTCGCGATTGATCGCGAGCCGCGCTGAACTAGTGCCCTAATTATGGCAGAGCGGGCCTGATTTGCCTATTTAACCTCGTAAACGAGCGTGAACATTCTGTAAAAGACCAACTCCGATCATGGTGGCAAACATGGATGATCCACCATATGAAATAAATGGCAGTGGCACACCTGTCATCGGCATCAATCCCAGGGTCATCCCAATATTTTCAAATATCTGGAATGAGAACCATGCGATGACACCGGTACAGACTAATCGCCCAAAAGGATCAGGTGTTCTGCGAGCGATAGAGAAGGCACGTATCAATAAAATCAGATACAAGATCAAGATAAATCCACTACCAACAAATCCGAGCTCTTCTCCAGCTACGGTAAAGATAAAGTCTGTTTGTTGTTCAGGTACAAATCGTCCACTTGTTTGTGGCCCTTCAAATAATCCTGTTCCTAGTAATCCACCAGAGCCAACTGTGATTCGTGCTTGTCGTAATTGGTAACCAGCGCCCTGTGTATCTGCGTTGGGATCCACAAATGTTTGTAGACGACTTACCTGGTACTCGCTGACAACTCCAGCTTTTACCGCAACAAATCCACCCAGTACAGCCAGCAACAGTAACGCCGCCACCCATCGAGCTGGTGCGCCAGATACTGCGATGATTGTGACTACCGATGCGGCGATGATCAGGATTGTTCCCATGTCTGGCTGCAAAACAATAAGAAGTACCGGGATTGCAGCAACAGCCAATGCTTGCAGTACATCCTTACTCGATGGTTGATTACTGTCATGGGTTCGTTCCGACAAAATCATCGACATACCAATGATGATTGCAATCTTTGCAAGCTCTGCAGGTTGGATTTGAAAACCACCTGGCAGCGCAATCCACGCACGTGCACCATTGATCTCGGCACCTAATCCAGGAATCAACACAATTCCTAATCCAAGTACTGCTCCCGCCCAAAGGAAAGGAGTGTAGGCACGCAGCAAGCGGTAATCAACGGTTGTTGCACCGTAGGCAAGTAACCCACCGATCAAAATATTAATGGTGTGGCGCTTCAAGTAGTACTGGCCATCTAACCCACTGCGAACATACCAATCGCGGGTTGCTGACCACACAAGTAAGGTTCCGATAATCAAGAGCAATCCAACAACAACTGTTAAAACAGGATCCCAACCTTGCACAAATGACTGCCGGCTACGTCGGTATAACCTTTGGCGGGCTTGGATCTGACTCACTTGCTCGCCTCCTTAGGTTTGGTCGCTGGAGAAATCTTAGGCAGTTGTGTCGGAGGTTTGCCGTCAGGGAACAACGCCGCGCCCGGCACAAGAGTATTTCCCGTAACTCCAAAGAGAGTTGAGTAAATCTGTCGTACACCAACACCAGATGTCGATGCACCAAATCCACCTTGTCCAACCATCATGACAACGGCATATCGTGGTTTCTTACTAGGTGCATATGATGCAAACCATGAGGTGTCATCCTTCAATGAACCATTGGGGTTTCGACCAAACACTTGGGCGGTTCCTGTTTTTCCACTGATTTCAACTGGGAAGCCAGCAAAGGTACCGGTAGCAGTTCCGTTAACAACAACTTCGCGGAGGGATCCACGTAAAAAGGAGAGCACTGATGGTGCAGCCTTTACATTTCCAAGTTTTTTAGGAGTAAAACTCTGAACAACGGTACCATCGGTTTTCACAATCGCCTTTGCAACCATCATCTGCCATATAGTTCCACCATTGGCAATAGCTGCATACATCTGAGTTAATTTTAGTGGAGTTACAACTGTGTCACCTTGTCCGATTGAAAAGTTCACTGCATCACCAGCACGGATCTTGTCACCATCGACACAGTTTTCAGCGGCCAATTGAAGTAAGAATGGGGTTTGCTGCGCCTTAGATGCCCGCTCCTTATAGTTGCAGTAAAAATCCTTGTTCTGCTGGTACCAGTTCTCCTTGTATTCACGATCTGCAAGACGTGATGATGATTCAGATGGAAGATCAATTCCCACCCTTTGCGTAATGTTGAAGGCTTTAGCAGCCTCGAAGAAGTGATCATTTGGGTTTGATTTAGGCCTTAAACCACCATCACGAAGCCACTCATCAAAGGCGATTTGATACCAAATAGTGTCGCATGAGACCGCCATAGCTTTAAACATATTCATCGTGCCTTGGTTTTTGCTATCAAAGTTTCTAAATGTTCGTGTTCCGACCTGGACCTCTGAAGGGCATTTGTAGTTGGCCTTGAGGTCATACCCTGCTGTTGCTGCCGCTAAAAGTGAGACAACCTTGAAGGTAGAGGCTGGGGCAAACAATCCTTGCAACGCTCGATTCAAAGCAGGGACAGATTTCTTTTCACTAAACAAATCCTCTGCCTGCTGAACCGTCAAACCTTTTTCCCATGCGTTGGGATCATATGTTGGATACGAGGCCAATGCTAAAACTCTGCCAGTCCTAATATCCATAACTACTGCAGCGCCAGAATCTGAGGTGTATCCATTTGCACGTCCACGCAGTACCGCATCCTTTAAAGCTTTCTCCGCTGAAGCCTGCAGGCGTACATCCAAACTTGTGACTAAGTGATTTCCAGGAGTTGGTTGTGTATTTTGACTCTCTCGAGTTATCGACTCTTTACGATCAACGATTACCGTTCTGATTCCTGGCTCACCCCTTAGAAAGGTGTCATATTCAATCTCAAGACCGGTCTTACCAATACTCTCGCTACGGTAATACTGCTTACCATTGCCCTTGAGTAAATCACTTTCCGTCAATGGACCTACATATCCCAGAACATGTGCCGCATTGACATCCAGATAACTTGGGTAAGAGCGAATTGCAACGGGTTGCGCATCTACACCTGGGAACTCATCTGAACGCTCCACAATTTGTAAGGCGATTTCAGGATCGGCAGATTTTGTAATTGGAATTGGCTGATAACGAGAGCCCTGCCAACACCCCGCTCTTTTGCCAACTGGTAGTTCTCCGCACAAGCGGGTGTTTTGATACACATCTGAGTACTTTAATTTCAGCAGAGTAGATAGCCGCTTCATCACAGCTACCCCTTTATCCTCCAACTTATCAATGGCGATTCGATCAATCGTTATGGCCAAGCCCGCTTTATTCATCGCTAGCGGGACCCCAAAACCATCAACAATGAACCCTCTATTTGCGGGCGAGACAACATCGCGACTTTGAATACTAAGCGCAGCATCCTTGTATTTTGGGCCGGCAGCAACCTGCAGATAAAAGAGACGACCAAATAAGGCCACCATTAAAGAGATAACAAGAATTTGAACAACCATTAAAGCAAGACGAGACCGGTTGTTCATATGACCGACCTTGAATCAAAAACTAACCCATGTAACTTTGTAAATACTGGAAGCATGATAGGAGCAACTAACAGTGACCAGAGACTCATTCCAAACAATGTGGTAACCATTTGCGAGAAGGATCCAAGGGCAACACCCAAAAGAGCACCACTCAGTAAAAAGGCGATCTCTACAAGGAAGGTGGCGGTGACCACAAAAAATACAATTCCAATTGTATTTGCGTGAACATTGTCATCTCCATAGCCGATGTAAGAGA
>LIAM01000047.1 GCA_001438925.1 Actinobacteria bacterium BACL15 MAG-120619-bin91
CTAAATCAACCTTAAGTGCATGTGCAACGTAATCTGGATCGGTTGAATCTAGAACAAATAAACTCTTAGAAAATGTTTGGGCGATTACTTCAGGACCAAGAGATGAGCCACCCATTCCACACAAGATCACATTGCTCTTGTCTCGGTGCTTTGCGGCAAGTGCATCAAATTGGGGAAGCAGATCACGTGAGCTTTCAGGTAGATCGATCCAATTCATGCGGATCGAAGCCTCGGCTTGTGCCTGTGGACCCCAGATAGTGGAGTCCTTACTCTTCAAACGCTCATGGAAAGCCTGTAGCGCTTTGTATTTTTCAGAGGAGCGATCGATCTTTGATACAGCATTACCTTTGATTGAAATCATCCTTGTTGTGCAGCCTTTACATTCTCGAGTAGTTCATCCCACGCTTGGGAAAATTTCTTAACTCCATCTATCTCTAACTCTGTCGTCACATCATCTAATGAAATCCCCACAGCAGATAACGCCTTCAATACTTCAACGGCACCTGCATAGTTATCCGTAATCGAGTTGCCACGAACAACACCATGATCAATCAATGCATCGAGGGTGGATTGCGGCATTGTATTGACGGTGTCAGGTGCAATTAACTCAACGACATAGCGGGTATCATCATAAGCAGGATCCTTTACTCCAGTAGAGGCCCACAAGGGGCGCTGCTTATTTGCACCCTTCCTTGCAAGTGCCTTCCAACGATCTGAAGCAAACTTTTCTTCAAATAGTTGGTAGGCAAGATGTGCGTTTGCTATAGCTGCCTTACCAAGAAGCGCTGCACCCTCCGGTGATGCGTTCTTCTTCAGAAGCGCATCAATGGATGAATCAATTCTGCTGATAAAAAAGGATGCAACTGAATGCACCTGTGATGGATCCTCACACCGCTCAATACCCTTCATGTACGCGTCAATCACCTGACCGTATCTTTTGACAGAGAAGATCAATGTGACATTGACGCTTATTCCTGCAGCGATTAACACGGTGATCGCAGGCAATCCTTCTAAAGTTGCAGGAACTTTGATCATCACATTAGGACGATCAATGATTGACCACAGCTCTTTTCCGGCGGCGATTGTTCCTTCAGTGTCATGGGCTAAACGGGGATCTACCTCAATGCTCACCCGGCCATCAACACCATGAGTGGTTTGATAAAGAGAGGTAAAGAGATCGCAAGCCTGGCGAACATCATCGGTAGTTAGCTTTTTTACTACCTCTTCGACTGCTGCACTCTTCATCGCTGCGATATCAGCTGCATATTCAGCAGCCCCGCTGATAGCAGCGCTAAAAATGCTTGGGTTAGTAGTTACCCCAACAACGCCGCTGTTCTTAATGCGCGCAGGAAGTGCGTGAGCCTCAGTCGATGTGATTTTGGCACGGGATAAATCATCCAGCCATATTGAAGTGCCAGCAGCAGAAACTTCCTGAACCGACATCAGATCGCCTTCTTCACTTGTGCCACAACATTATCAACTGAGAAACCGAACTCTTTAAACAATCTCTTGGCATCAGCGGATGCTCCGTAATGTTCAAGTGATATTGCAACACCTGAGTCACCAATTAATTCACGCCACCCTTGTGCAATTCCAACTTCGATACTGATCTTCACAACACCAGGGGAGAGCACTGAATTCTTGTAACTTTGGTCTTGCTCAGCAAACCATTCAAGACATGGTGCGCTTACAACGCGAACATTGATCCCTTCGCCAGCAAGTGCGGTCTGCGCATCAATTGCCAAGGAAACCTCTGAACCTGTTGCGATCAAGATCGCCTTTGGGTTAGGTAGCTCCTTCAAAATGTAGGCACCTTGTGCTGTGCCAGATGCTGGTTCGCATTCGGTGCGATCAAAGACCGCCAAGTTCTGGCGTGATAACAAGATTCCGCATGCCTTTCCACGGGTAATGATCTTCTTCCACGCCTCAGTTACCTCATTGGCATCACCTGGGCGTATGACATCAAAGCCAGGTATCGCACGTAGCGCTGCAAAGTGTTCGATTGGTTGATGCGTTGGACCATCTTCACCAACGCCAATCGAATCATGCGTCCACACAAATGTGGTTGGAATATTCATTAACGCTGCAAGACGTACTGCTGGGCGCATGTAATCACTAAAGACAGCAAAGGTTCCACCAAAGGAACGGGTTAAGCCATGCAAAGTGATTCCATTGAGAATTGAACCCATTGCATGTTCGCGAATTCCAAAGTGGATGATTCGTCCATATGGATTAGCCCCATTAATGGCACTAGTGGCGGGCAGAAATGAACCGCCACCCTTGATGGTGGTGTTGTTAGAACCGGCAAGATCTGCAGATCCTCCCCAAAACTCTGGCAAGACAGCCGCGATTGCATTGATTACTTCTCCAGAAGCTGCACGAGTTGCAACATCTTTTCCGGGTGCAAATACCGGAAGTTGAGCATCCCAGCCGGCGGGCAAAGATCGAGTTTGCAATCGTGTTAACAGCGCTGCTTTATCAGGGTTACCTGTTATCCATTGTTCAAACTTTGTATTCCACTGTTCACGTGTCTGAGCTCCACGATTCTTTACTAATCGTGCATGTGCAAGCACCTCAGCAGGCATTGCAAAGTGCTCATCTGGATTTAGTCCAAGGGCAATCTTGGTCGCCTTAATCTCATCCTCGCCCAAAGCAGAACCGTGTGAACCTGCGGTTCCTTGTGCCTTGGGGGCAGGCCATGCAATAACTGATTTCATTCGAATCAAAGTTGGCTTGCTACTTTCCTTCTTTGCGCCAACCATCGCAGCATCTAATGCTGCAAGATCGACATTCCCATTTGCAGCTGCTGCAACATCAATAACATGCCAGCCGTAGGCGCGGTAGCGCGCGGATACATCTTCGGTAAAGGCGTTATGTGTATCGCCCTCGATAGAGATGCGATTGTCATCGTAAATTACATTCAAATTTCCTAGCTCTTGAGTACCGGCCAATGAACTTGCTTCTGCGCTGACTCCCTCTTGCAAATCTCCATCGGAGCAAATTACCCAAATAGAGTGATCAAAAAGTGATTGATTGGCGGGTGCAGCAGGATCTAGTAATCCGCGCTCATACCGAGCAGCCATCGCCATACCGACAGCGGTCGCCACACCTTGTCCTAAAGGACCTGTTGTCATCTCAACACCTGCGGTGTGTCCAAACTCAGGGTGGCCAGGTGTCAGTGAACCCCATGTTCTAAAGCTCTCTAAATCCTTCATCTCTAAGCCATAACCACTTAAATAGAGTTGAATGTAGAGGGTTAGAGATGAGTGACCACAAGAAAGAATGAAACGGTCGCGACCTAGCCACTTTGGATCTGATGGATCATGTACTAGATGTCGTTGAAAGAGGTTGTAAGCAACTGGTGCCAGAGACATCGCAGTTCCCGGGTGGCCATTGCCAACCTTCTGAACCGCATCGGCTGCAAGAGCTCGCGCATATGAAACCGCCTGGTCATCTAATGCGCTCCATCCTCGTATTGTGCTCATTTGCTTTCCATTCTCTTTGTTACCGATAACCACACGCGCCATGAAGCGATCCACACTAAGGTTGATCCCACTAAGTGAAACCCGACTAAGAGTTCGGGAAGATCGCTAAACCACTGCACATAACCAATTAATCCCTGACCTAATGCAATGACGAGAAAAATTCTTAATCTCTTCTTTGTGTGTGATGAGACCCCATGGACAACAAACAAGGCCAAGGTGGTTCCGAAAAGTGCAATTACAACATCAGCATGTAGCCACGCCATCGTTCGAAGATCAAATGGGAATCTCTCTGATGTGGCATCTCCTGCATGTGGACCGGTACCGGTCACTAAGGTGCCTAAGAAGAGCACTAAAAACGAGATAGCTATATGCGCTGTGGCAATCTTTTTTACTAAGGGTGCAGGATCTTCCTTTTCAAAGGGAGCGAATCTTTGTGCCCGAAGAGATGTAGCGCCAGCGATCAAAATTATTGACAAGAGAAAGTGTGCAGCAACTGTTGCAGGGTGGAGACCAGTTAGAACTGTGACTCCACCAAGTACGCCCTGTCCTACTATTCCCAGTACTTGACCGAGTGCAAGACCGCGCAAATCTTTTCTACCAGCTGCCAAGACGCTCAGCACAACAATGATCGCTGCAAGAACTAGAACAAATGTCAGAAGTCGATTTCCAAATTCGATCCATACCTTTACCTGCTCCTCGACTTGGTAAGGCTTCGGGGTATATGAACCTGGGGTGCACTCCGGCCAGGTCGGGCATCCCAACCCCGAGCCGGTCAATCTCACCGCTCCACCAGTTACTACGATGGCGGCTTGGGCGAAGAGGAGAAATCCGCTAGCCGGGGATAAGGTTCGAACCGCCCGTGCTCGCAATGTCCCCATAGCCGTAGCCTATGACTCCGCCGACCCGCACGCTCCCGAGTGGCTGAACGTGTCGAATTACGACACAATACTGTTGTGAAAATAACTGGAGGACACCAGGTAGGGGATGACTCCCGTACCCGAGATCTTGTCGCCCGCTCGATTCTGGAAAATGGCCCTTCTACCGCCGCGGTTCTGGGCGAGCGTTTAGGGCTCACATCCGCCGGCATTCGACGACACCTCGACCTCCTCGTTGCAGATGGAGTTTTAGAGGCACGTGAGCCTCGCGCATCATCTATTCGCGGTCGTGGCCGACCATCAAAGGTTTTTGTTATGTCAGATCAGGGACGTCAAAGTTTTGAACACTCATATGATGATCTTGCCGTAGCTGCTCTGAAGTTCATGTCTGCACAATCTGGTGAGCATCTTGTTAACGCATTTGCGCAAACACGTGCCGATGATATTGAACGTAAAGCATCGGTAGCGGTTGCTAAGCGATCCCACAAGGTAGATGCCCTTGCAACATTTCTCTCAGATCAAGGGTATGCCGCAACTGTCACTGAAAAACCAATGGGCCAAGAGTTGTGTCAGCACCACTGTCCTATAGCCCACGTTGCAGCGGAGTTTCCGCAGCTGTGCGAAGCTGAGACAGAAGCGCTCTCTAAAGTTCTCGGTACTCATGTTCAGCGACTAGCAACCATCGCCCATGGTGATGGCGTATGTACAACTTTCATCCCCAAAGCTCAGCCAACAAAAAACCAAAGTTCACTAACAAACACAAGCAAGGGAAAGGTCCGTGCATGACTACAGCACATCCAGAACTCGAAGGTCTCGGCAACTACGAATACGGTTGGTCAGACAAGAGCACGATCGGCGATAACGCTAAGCGTGGACTTAATGAGGATGTTGTACGTGACATCTCAGCTAAGAAATCTGAGCCGCAGTGGATGCTCGACCTTCGTCTTAAAGGCCTTGCCTTGTTTGATAAGAAGCCAATGCCTAACTGGGGTTCAGATCTCTCTGGAATCTTCTTTGACACGATCAAATACTTTGTACGTTCGACTGAGAAGCAGGCAACAACATGGGATGACCTGCCAGATGAGATTAAAAATACCTACGACCGTTTAGGTATTCCTGAGGCTGAAAAGCAACGTTTAGTATCGGGTGTAGCTGCACAGTACGAGTCCGAGGTTGTCTATCACTCGATTCGCGAAGATCTAGAGGCGCAAGGAGTCATTTTCCTCGATACAGATAGCGCCCTTAAGCAGCACCCAGAACTATTCAAAGAGTACTTCGGAACAGTTATCCCAGTGGGTGATAACAAGTTTGCAGCGCTCAACACATCTGTGTGGTCTGGCGGCTCATTTATCTATGTACCAAAGGGTGTTCATGTAGATATTCCTTTGCAGGCGTACTTCCGCATCAATACCGAGAACATGGGTCAATTTGAACGCACCCTGATCATCGCTGATGAGGATTCATACATTCACTACGTAGAAGGTTGTACCGCGCCAATTTACAAATCAGATTCACTTCACTCTGCAGTTGTCGAAATCATTGTTAAGAAGGGTGCACGTGTTCGTTACACCACAATTCAAAACTGGTCCAACAATGTGTACAACTTGGTGACAAAGCGTGCAACTTGTGCTGAGGGTGCAACGATGGAATGGGTCGATGGAAACATTGGATCCAAGGTAACGATGAAGTACCCAGCGATCTTTTTGATGGGTCCACATGCAAAGGGTGAGACCCTGTCTCTGGCTTTTGCAGGGGAAGGACAGCATCAAGATTCAGGAGCCAAGATGGTTCACGCAGCTCCTTACACATCCTCATCTGTTATTTCTAAGTCGGTTGCTCGTGGTGGAGGAAGAACTTCTTACCGTGGGCTCGTTCAGGTACAAGAGGGTGCCCACCATTCAGCCAGCACAGTTAAATGTGATGCGCTTTTGGTTGACACCATCTCTCGCTCCGATACATATCCATATGTGGATATTCGTGAGGATGATGTTTCGATGGGTCATGAAGCTACCGTTTCTAAGATCAGTGATGATCAGTTGTTCTATTTGATGTCACGTGGACTTAATGAGGATGAAGCGATGGCGATGATTGTTCGCGGATTTATCGAGCCAATTGCACGTGAACTACCAATGGAGTACGCGCTAGAGCTCAACCGTCTTATTGAACTTCAGATGGAAGGTGCCGTCGGTTAATGTCAGTTCTAACTACTAATTACCTCACACCGACCGGCCGTGAAGAGGCGTGGCGTTTTACGCCACTTAAACGACTTCGCGGACTTCATGATGGTGCTGCGGTTCAATCAGATCGCGAGTCATTGACTACAAAGGGCGCACTGCCATCTGGAGCCACATTCACTCGTGAGAATTTAGAGCCACTCTCTGCCTCAGATGATGTCATCATCGAACGCGTTAGGGGAGCGGTGAGTTCTGTAGCCCATCTTTCGATTGCGGCAAATACTGAACTCACAGAGCCGATCTTCTTGGGTCGTTCAGCTGGTGGGTTAGATACCGCTGAATTCTCGCGTGTTCGGATCTCACTGGGAACACATGCCGTTGCAACTGTGATCGTTGAAAACACGACAGATACCGTTTTGGCGGAGGATCTAGAGATTTACTTAGCTCCTGGTTCAAATCTTAAGTTTGTAACCCTTCAGGAGTTTGAATCCAAATCTGTATACACAGCTCGACATCACGCCATAGTTGATAAGGATGCAACCTTTAAATCAATTACGGTAACAGTTGGTGGAGATGTTGTGAGAATTCTTCCAACAGTTGCCTTTAAGGCACCAGGTGCATCTGCAGATCTTCTTGGTGTTTACTTTGCTACCGCCGGACAGTTCTTTGAGCATCGCAATCATGTTGATCACGCT
>LIAM01000048.1 GCA_001438925.1 Actinobacteria bacterium BACL15 MAG-120619-bin91
GAGCTCGTTCATCCAATAGCGCCTTCATCTGGTCGGTTAAGACTCTTGCTTCAATAGGACGGTCAAGGTCAAGTCCCAGCACTTGATCTGCATATCGAAACACAGATGCTTTGTTTACAGTGTCATCTTTTTCAATCTCTCGTAAACGCAAAATTGCTCGTGAAGTGTCTAGATCGGTATTGAAGGCTTCCCTAACTTCAGCATCTACAGTGATTGAAGAATCGGTGCTCCACTGAGCCATTTTTAATCGCCAACGTTTGAGAGTTTCATGTGCTGCTTCAATAGAGTTCCAGGTCAGATCCATTTGAGATCGGTACTTGTTTTCAAGAAAACAAAGACGAATCGCCAAAGGATCTATCCCAGCTTTGATCACATCGTTAAGTAGAACTACATTGCCAGAGCTCTTAGACATCTTCCTGCCCTCAAAAAGAAGGTGCTCACCATGAACCCACAGATCCACAGCCTCCTCATTGATGAGGGCATTGGATTGGGCTCGTTCATTTTCGTGATGAGGGAAGCGAAGATCAATTCCACCTACATGAATATCAACGTGGCCATTGAGAAGTTCTAGTGACATTGCAGAGCATTCGATGTGCCATCCTGGAAACCCCATGCCCCACGGTGAATCCCACACCATCTCGGTGCGATCACCTGCAGCTTTCCAAAGCGCCCAATCGGCATGAAACCTTTTCGCACCTTCTTCAGAGAACTCGTATCGATGACCTGGTTTTAAAGAGTCGAGCTTGTTTCCACTAATGGCACCGTAACTTGCAAATTTTTGGGCGTTGAAATAAACAGTTCCATCAGAGCCAAGGTATGCAAAATCTGTATCAACCAATTTTTTAATCAGGTCGAGCATCATTTCGATACATTCACTCGCCCGGGGATATGCCTCAGCTGGCTGAATGTTTAAAGCCGCTAGATCAAGATGAAAGCCAGCCTCATACTTTCGCGCAATTTCAAAGGGATCTACCTTTTCTAACTTGGCCTGGCTCAACATCTTGTCATCATTAATCAAATCCTCCGACATGTGTCCTACATCGGTTATGTTTTGGATTAAGTAAGGTTGGGAGCCATTGAGACGAACAACTCGAGCGATTAAATCCGATAGCAAAAAGGTTCGAAGGTTGCCAACATGGGCATCGCGATAGACAGTTGGCCCACAGCAGTACATCCTTATCTGCTCTTGAGAAACATCAATTTCCTTGAGTTGACGGGATTGAGTGTCGTATAACTTCATACCTTTTCAATCACCCGCTTCCAGACAAAAATCTCACTATGAGAGAATTCAATTATCTCGCCACGCTTATTGCGCAACGAGTATGGGGTAAGTAGATGTCCCAGGATGTCACGAAAACCACCTTCAGGATCATGAAGCCTGATGGAGACTCGTAAGCCGATGAGTTCAGTGAATTGCGATTCGAGCTCTGTGGGCATGAGATAACGATAAACCCATCATTAACTATCGACTAGCGGTAAATATCGCGCAGTAGCCAGAGTTACTATTAGAATCCGCCTAGAAACCTTGCCCAACACTTTGGAGGCTGTTCATGACCTATGTGATCGCAGACCCATGCGTCGATGTTAAAGATAAGTCCTGCATCGAAGAATGTCCGGTGGATTGCATTTACGAAGGCGATCGAATGCTGTACATACAGCCAGATGAGTGTGTGGATTGCGGTGCATGTGAGCCGGTCTGCCCAGTAGAGGCTATTTATTACGAGGATGATGTTCCTGGTCAGTGGAAAGAGTTTGGCAAGGTCAATACCGAGTTTTTCATTGAAATAGGTTCTCCAGGTGGAGCGAGCAAGGTTGGCCCAACTGGAACAGATCACGCTTCAATCAAAGCGCGACCACCAAAGAGCGAGTAACCATTGCGTGCCCAGCTCCCAGATTTTCCATGGGATGCGTTAGCGCCATATGGCCAAAAGGCTCGATCCCACCCACAAGGGATTATCGATCTGTCTCAAGGAACACCTGTAGATCCAACCCCTGAATTTATTCAGCAAGCTTTTCGTGATGCATCTAACTCTCCAAGTTATCCAGTCACAGCTGGAACACCTGAACTTCGTGCAGTGATTGAAAAATGGGCGATTGAACGGTTAGGAGCATCGGGAGATTTTGATGTCCTACCTGTTATTGGATCAAAGGAGTTAGTTGCCTGGCTTCCGACATTTCTTGAATCAACCACAGTATTGATTCCTGAAATCGCATATCCGACATATCACGTTGGTGCGGTTCTCGCCGGTGCAGACTCTGTTCCGGTTGAAATCGATGCAAACACATGGCCAAAGGCGGATTTAGCCTGGTTAAACTCTCCATCAAATCCAACTGGTCGAGTTCATAGCGTGGATGAGATTAAAGCCTGTATCAATTGGTCACGGAAAAACACCTCAGTTTTAATCTCCGATGAGTGCTATCTTGAATTTGATCACACCGCACACTCTGTCTCGGTTCTATCTCAAACAGGTGGAGATAACACAAATATCCTTGCGGTTCACTCGCTATCAAAGCGTTCATCTATGGCTGGGTATCGCGCAGCATTTGTGGTTGGAGACAGTGCGCTGATTTCGCAAATCCGTGAAATCAGAAAGCATGGAGGAATGATGGTGCCACTTCCGGTCCAAAAGGCGATGACCGTTGCTCTTGGGGATGATCTTCATGTTGCAGAACAACGCGCGCGCTATAACGCACGTAAAGATGCCATGCGCCCAGCACTTGTTGAAGCAGGTTTTACAGTTGAGTTCAGTGATTCAGGTCTATATCTGTGGTGCACGAGAAATGAGGATGCTTGGACAAGCGTTGCATGGCTTGCAGAACGTGGAATATTGGCAACACCCGGAAGTTTTTATGGCCAAAAGGGTAAGAACCATATTCGTATCGCAATGACAGCCTCTGACACCCACATTGCAGCTGCAGTTGCACGTTTGAAGGCTTGAAAGTGGCTGTAGCAATCTTACTTGTAGGGGGCTTTGGTACCCGTTTAATGCCTTTAACCCGAAATACTCCAAAGCCTATGCTGACAGTTGCAGGAATACCTGTGACTGAACATCAATTATTGATGGCGAAAAAAGCCGGTATCACGCAGATTGTTTTAGCTACCTCATATCTTTCAGATGTTTTTACTCCTTACTTTGGCGATGGTTCGCAGTGGGGGATGAGTATTAAATACGCTGTTGAAAAGGAGCCACTTGGAACAGGTGGTGCGATTAGAAATGCAGCCCAGTTGCTTGATACCAAAGAGTCGGTAGTAATTCTCAACGGTGATGTCCTGAGTTCACATGACCTAACCGAACAAATCCGCCAACATGAAGCACATGATGCTGATGTCACATTGCATTTAACTCAAGTAGATGATGCGCGAGCTTTTGGTTGTGTGCCAACGGATGCCCAAGGAAGAGTTACAGCCTTTTTAGAGAAGATGGATGACCCTGTAACTAATCAGATTAATGCAGGGTGCTATGTTTTTAACCCACGTGTTATCACATCAATTCCATGGGACACGGTTGTTTCTGTTGAACGCGAAACCTTTCCGAATTTGGTAAGCAGCGGTGCAAAGATTTATGGATACCTAGAAAACTCATATTGGTTAGATATCGGAACGCCAAAAGCTTTATTGAAGGCATCGACAGACATCGTTCTGCGCAGTGGACCTGGAAAGATTATGCCTGGTGCAACTATCGAACCAACAGCCCAGATCTCTGGCGGCAGTTGCGTTGGAGCAGGCACAACCGTAGGTGCGGGGGCTCATATCGATGGCTCCATCATTGAAGCGGGAGCGGTAATCGGCGGCCAAGCAGAAATCATCAACTCATTTGTGGCATCAGGGGCTGTTATCGACAATAAGGCGAAAATAGCCTCATCCTTTGTGACAAAGGGCGAAATTTTTCCCATTCCTCAGTAGTTCAGGCATAAATCCCATTTCATGGGCTTGACATGAGCGAGTTACAAGCGTGTAATTCACTCTTAAGAAAGTCTTTTCCAAGAGGGATGAGACAAGAGCTAGCTAATGGAGCATCGACGTTATGCCGATTCAACCCGCAGCCCAGAACTCCCCAATCCCCACTTCAGGTCCAACAATCACACTCGCATCTGGCGAAAATATGGAGCTTTCATGGCAGGAGCGCGCCCTGTGTGCGCAAACCGATCCAGAAGCTTTCTTTCCAGAAAAAGGTGGCTCAACTCGTGAAGCAAAGCGCGTATGTCTTTCATGCGATGTTCGCGCAGAGTGTCTCGAATATGCATTAGCTCATGATGAGCGCTTCGGAATTTGGGGCGGTCTGTCAGAGCGAGAGCGTCGTCGCCTCAAGCGTCGTACTGCGTAAGGTTCACATTTCTCTAACGAGAAAGTGAGTTATACCTATGGCTTCCCAAGCCGCAGTCGATAAGCATCGAGTAACCGCTGTTCTCGTTTCACATAATGGAGCGGTGTGGTTGCCCGAAGTTGTTGCAGCGCTGACCTCACAAACTCGACCGATTGATTTGATAACCGCTGTCGATACAGGATCGCAGGATGCCTCAACCAAACTTTTAAGATCTGCACGCATCCCATTTATTACTGCAGATGTCGAAACTGGATTTGGCCAGGCTGTATCTCTAGCTGTTGAGAAATTACCATCACCAACGGATCATGAATGGATCTGGTTGATTCATGATGATTGCGCACCAGCTCCCTCAGCGCTGGCAGAGTTGTTGGATGCAATTGATGATCGACCACAAGTCGTGATGGTTGGCCCAAAGTTATTGGGTTGGCATGATCGAACACACTTACTCGAAGCTGGTGTAAGCATTGCGGGTAATGGTGCGCGCTGGACCGGACTTGAACCCTTGGAGTACGACCAGGGCCAACATGATGGAAACCATGATGTTTTAGCTGTCAGTACAGCAGGCGCGTTGATTCGTCGCGATGTCTTTGAGGAGCTTGGGGGATTAGATCCCAACCTAACTCTGTTTAGAGATGATGTTGACTTTGGATGGCGAGCCCGCGCTGCAGGCCATTCAGTAATGGTTGCAACTGGTGCGATTGCTTTCCATGCCCAAGCTGCAGCTAATGAACGCAGATCGGTTGAGGTCGCTGGTGCATTTCTACACAGACCTTTGTTGCTAGATCGACGTAACGCTGCTTATGTTCTGTTAGCAAACTCTTCATGGTGGATATTGCCATGGCTGGTAATTCAAATTCTGGGATCTGCAATTGTGCGTGCTATTGGTTATTTAGTCGCAAAACTTCCTGGGTACGCCGCCGATGAAATCTTGGCTGTTGGAGTTTTAATCACCAGACCCGGATCAATTATCGCAGCACGGAAAGTTCGAAGAAAGCAGCGCTTTGTATCAGCCCGAGTAATCGCCTCTTTCATCCCACCGCGCTGGTCGCAGTTACGACTTGCATCAGAGGGTGCAATCGATGCAATCCGCGGCAAACTCTTTGCCGGAGACTCTCAAAATTCCTCACCTTCAATTCTTGATTCTGATGAGGATGAGGATCTCTTAACTCCGGCAAGTACGAGCCAATGGTTAGGAGTATTTAAAAGACCTGAAGTAATTGGCTTCACCCTCATTGCACTTATTTCAATCTTAAACTCCCGCAATAGATTTGGAGCACTCGTTGGTGGCGCCCTTCCAATATCGCCCTCGGGAGCTACCGACTTGTGGCGCACCTATTTTGAGTCATGGCATCAAGTTGGAATGGGATCAGCATCTGCAACCCCTACCTGGGTTGCAATAACTGCAACAGCATCAGTATTTTTCTTAGGAAAGGTGCAGCTATTAATTACCACCTTTTTCCTGGCCGCCCCAATTTTGATGATGTATACCTCCTCAAAGTTACTAAAGCACCTGACCGGAAACTCGTGGATTTCAATCCCAGCAGCCTTTCTCTATGCGCTTTCTCCCGTTGCGATCGCAGCTATTTCTACAGGACATATCGCAACGGTGCTGTTCATGATTCTCGCGCCATACGCAGCGCTATTGCTGCGTGATATTGAAGAAATAGAGCTGTTCTCCTGGCGAAAAATCGCTGGCGTCTCACTCTTACTCGCACTTTTGTACGGTTTCTCATTGATGATCTTTGTGATTGCGCTAGTTGCAGCTTTGATATCAACATTGAGTGATTATGAAAAACATGCTATTGACGCCAACTCGGGTCGCTACTCTCTGCGACTTCAAAAGAGGGCAGCTTTGGTCCTTCTCCCATTTTTGATGAATATCCCGTACTCACTTGAAGCGATCATGAACCCTAGTCGACTACTTGTTGAGCCTGGATTGTTGATATCAGGTGGTGGTCCATTCATGGCGCTGTTGGGTAATCCTGGCGGAGCAAATGCATTACCAGTATGGCTAATTAGTCCAATTCTCTTGGTCCTAATAATTTCTCTGTTTTCAACTACACATGCTCGTCGAATCGCCGAATATGGAGTTGGCGCACTTGTCTTAGCTGTAATTCTTGCTGCTCTTTCAATCTCTACCCATGGAAATGAGGCTTCATCAAAGGTTTGGCCAGGGCAAGTACTTGTGCTTGTCACACTAGCTTCAGTTGGATCAGGAACGGTTTTGCTTGACCGCTTGAGAGAAACTCTTGTGTTAAGTCATATCCATTATCGGCACATACTTTCAGCCTTGCTCTTGTTTGCAACCTTTACATATTCAGTTCTTGCGATTGGCTGGACCGCTACAAAAGGTGCAGATTCACTTGTCCAAGCAAATCGTGAGACTGTAATGCCAGCTTTCTTGAGTGTAGAGACAAATACAAAGATTTTGGTGTTACGTGAAATTGGCAGTAAGAATGAGAAGAAAATTCAGTATTACTTATCTCGTGGCAAAGATATTTCCTTAGGCGAACCAGATGTTGCTCCTGTACAAACCCCTGCAATTGCAGAAGCTGCTCGTGGGCTTATTGACGGCTCAGGCGTCTCAAGTAGTGCG
>LIAM01000049.1 GCA_001438925.1 Actinobacteria bacterium BACL15 MAG-120619-bin91
CCAAATTATCCAAAAAGAGATGAAAATTGTTAGATACACCAGGAATCGAGCGGTTCCTAGGAACCGTGCAAATCGTTCAGAGAGACGACCAAAGGTTTCAGGATCATAATTAGGGCGTAGTGAACGACGAGTTTCACGTGGTGTATCTAATCCATGGTTGCGTGCCATCTGTCGACCTCCTTAAATACTTTCTGGTTCAAATGAAACTGGTGACTTTTCACGGTGATCATGACGCCAATTTTCAGGCAATAAGTGATCGAGCACATCATCTACCGTTACTGCTCCTAGAAGACGCTCATTGGCATCAACAACCGGCAAAGAGAGCATGTTATAGCTTGCTAAATGTGAGGAAACCTCATGCAAGGTCGCATCCGGATTTGCTCCCTTTGTATCGGTATCAACAATAGAACCAAGCAGTGTTGAAGGCGGCTCACGTAGCAATCGTTGATAATGCACAACTCCGATAAATCGCCCCGTAGGTGTTTCAACTGGTTGGCGACAGATATAAATCTGTGAGGCAAGTGCAGGCGATATCTGCTTTTGACGGACCGCTGCAAGGGCATCAGCAACTGTGGAGTCTGCGGTGAGAATGATTGGCTCAGTTGTCATCATTCCACCGGCTGAATAATCCTCATATGTCATCAGACGTAAGACATCTTCTGCATACTCTGGCTCCATTAGCTCCAAGAGAGCGTTTGCACGTTCTTCTCCAACCTCGCGCAACAAATCAGCGGCATCATCTGGATCCATCTCACCTAGAACATCTGCAGCTCGTTCTCCTTCAAGCTCAGCCAAAAGTGAGACACGATTGTGTTCATCCATCTCCTCGAGAACATCTGCTAATCGCTCATCATCAAGTGCATTAGCTACCTCTTTACGACGCTTTGGTGCCAGATCCTGAAGTACTGCAGCAAGATCTGCAGCTCGCAAGTTTGCAAATGTTGAAAGGAGATTAGCTACCCCTTGATGTTGTTCAGTATTGGCAAACCCGATAACTTCTTCCCAAGCAACAGTTGATGTTGCTCCCTTGCGACGCAAACCACGGCCCTTGCGCATGATGTGAACCTTGGAAATTAACCAATCACCATTTCGAGTTTGCTCCATACCGATATCTTCGACAACCACCTCTTCAGAGCTTTCTATTAAAGTAATAGAGCGGTCCAGCATTTCACCTAGAACCAAAATCTCACCAGGACGGGTTTCAAATCGACGCATATTTAGTAGACCTGTTATTACGAGCGCTCCATTTTGAATCGATGTGACTCGAGTGATGGGAACAAAGATTCGTCGACGCAATGGAACTTCGACCACTAACCCAAGGATCCGTGGTTGTTGATTGTTAGATCGTAGGGTCGCAACAGCATCTCGCACCTTTCCGACAGGTTCACTATTTGGGTCAAAGACCACGGTCCCAGCAAGACGGGCGAGAAATACTCGTTTGAGGAGATTACTGCTCACGAGTTAAGGGTACCTTTCTCTTATGAATTCAGGTGAACGTATTAATGAACATACGGCGATGCCTGCAAAGCCAGATCTCATTCGATTAGGTGTTGGAATCATCGGAATTGGAACATCAGGGCCATTAATTGCAATGAGTGCGATGCCTGTACTTACCTTGATTTTTTGGCGAAATCTGGGGGGCGCACTTTTAACCCTTCCATTTGCTCTTCGTCATTCACGTGATCGTATTGGTGTGAAATGGGCTGTCATTGCAGGTGTTCTCCTGGCCCTTCACTTCATAGGATTTTTCCTAGCGATGAGAATGACCACCGTCGCTGCGGGAACAGCTCTTGTTGCACTGCAACCTATTTTTGCTGCCCTGTTTGTCAAGTTTAGTGGGGGACATATTCCTTCAACTGCATGGCTAGGAATGATTGTTAGCTTTGTCGGAGTAATAATGGTTTCTGGCGTTGATCTAACTATCTCATTTAGATCATTTGTTGGAGATATTGCGGCGATAATTTCTGCCGCACTAGCTGCGGCTTACATGATGGCTGGCTCTAGAGCACAACGGAGCTTAGAGACGAGCACCTACACAACTATCGCGTACTTCACCTGTTCCCTAACTGCATTTCCTATGGCTCTACTACTTGGAAATGAAATCTTCATATTCAGTCGTAATGAGTGGTTAATCCTCATTGGATTAATTCTGGGGGCTCAGATGTTGGGCCACACGATGTTTAACTCTGCTCTTAAGCGAGTATCTCCAGCGATAGTCTCTTTGATTGTATTTTTTGAGGTTCCAGTAAGCGCTGTTCTTGCCGCATGGTGGTTAGACCAAAGACCACCTCTGGGAATTATTCCAGGTATTGTTTTAATCCTTATGGGTTGTATTCTCGTTGTTACCCGAACAAGGGAGCCAAAGCGTGATTGATCTTCATACCCACACAAGTTGCAGCGATGGAACAGATTCTCCAAGAGAGCTTGTCAATAAAGCGATTGTGCAAGGTCTAGAGATACTTGGGATAACCGATCATGACACCACATCGGGTTGGCAGGAGGCCACCGAATCTCTACGTGGATCTCTTAAGTTAGTACTGGGCTCTGAAATTTCATGTCTGACATCAGATGGAATTAGTGTGCATATGTTGGGTCTTTTGTTTGATCCCAACCATCTTGAGATGCAACAAGTTCTCGAAGAAACCCGAGATGGCCGACTTCCTCGAATGCGTAAAATGATTGAAAAGATGCGTGCCGAAGGCATGGATATCTCAATTGAGGATGTGCACAACGCCATGCCAAGCGGTGCGACTATGGGAAGACCGCATTTAGCAGATGCTTTAGTGGCAAAAAAGATTGTTAGATCCCGCGATGAGGCTTTTATTGATCTTTTGCATAATGAGTCAAGATTTTATGTCTCTCATGCAGCACCGACCCCAGTCGAAGCAATCTCACTTATAAAGCGTGCTGGAGGGGTAGCGGTTATAGCCCACCCATTTGCCTCGCTCAGAGGTGAAATCTTGAGCTCTGAAAGCTTCACTGATTTACTTCAAGCAGGTCTGGATGGCATCGAAGTTGACCATCGAGATCAAAACTCTGATGAAAGAGAGTTGTTGCGGGGCATTGCAAAAGATTTGAATCTTGCAATCACAGGTAGCAGTGATTATCACGGCACTGGAAAACTTAATTCATTAGCAGAAAACCATACCCATAGGGAACAATGGGAGAAGTTAGAGTCACTAGCAAATGCTCGAAGGGTGGTTTCAGCGTGAAGGATGTAGGTGCAGTTACCTTTGCCATTCAATCATTTGTGACCTTATTTGTAATCATGGATCCGCCAGGTGCGGCACCAATCTTCTTGGGATTAGTTGCAGACAAGACCCAACGTATTCGCAGAATCTTGGCGATGCAGGCAGCCGCGGTCTCATTCTTAGTTATCTCTATCTTCGCACTCTTTGGAAGAGCAATCCTCGAGTACCTCAATATCTCATTAGAAGCTCTTCAAGCAGCGGGTGCGTTACTGCTTTTGCTTGTGGCGCTAGAGCTTCTGACTGGAAACACTAAATCTCTCAGCGAAGGCAACAATACAAATGTCGCTTTAGTACCCCTAGGTACACCGCTCTTGGCTGGCCCTGGTGCAATTGTCGCAACGATGATTTTTGTTCAACAGATTGATTCACGCGAAATGGGAATCGCCCTAATTATTGCGGTAATTGCCGTTCATGTGGCGATCGCATTAGTGCTGATGGCCTCTACAACTATCCTTAAGGTAATCAAGGAAACTGGAGTAACGCTGATCGCCCGTATCGCAGGTTTGTTGCTGGCAGCAATCGCGGTGCAAATGCTGGTAGATGCGATCCGGATCTTTGTTGCCGCTTAGCTCTCTTTAAACTTTTTGGTACGTGTGCGGGTTCGTTCCACACGTGGCTTACTTTCTTCTTGCTTGGCCCGAACAGGTCGGGCCTCCTTCTTTTCAACCTTGGCAACCGGCTTAGCTTTAACCATTCGGCCTGTAGAACCAGCAGGTATGTTAAGCATTTCATAGAGATGTTCTGAGGATGAGTAAGTCTCTTCAGGCTCTGCTAATCCCAGTTCAAGGGTTTGATTGATCATCTTCCAGCGTGCGAGTTCATCCCAATCAACAAAGGTCACTGCAATTCCATGTGCACCGGCACGCGCCGTGCGGCCAATTCGGTGCACATATGTCTTTTCATCCTCTGGACACTGGTAATTGATAACGTGAGTGATTCCATCAATATCGATTCCACGCGCAGCAACATCTGTTGCAACAAGTACATCTGACTTTCCAGCTTTAAAATCTCCCAGCGCTTTCTCGCGAGCACTCTGCCCAAGATCACCATGGATGGGCGCTGCCCTAAAGCCTCGCTCCATTAAATCTTCAGCTGTCTTTTGTGCAGTTCTCTTAGTGCGACAGAAAACCATTGTTGGTCCACGGCCATCGGCCTGCAAGATTCGTGCCAGCATCTCGATTTTATCGAGGGCATGTGCGCGCAAAACATGTTGCTTGATTCGGGTAACAACAGCGCCTTCATCCTCGCTATCTTGAGTGCGAATATGAAGAGGTTGATTCATGAAGCGACGTGCAAGAGCGATAATGTCTCCAGGCATAGTCGCGGAAAACAACATAGTTTGAGCACGATTTGGAGTGCTAGATAGGATTTTTTCTACATCAGGCAAGAAGCCAAGATCTAGCATCTCATCTGCTTCATCGAGAACTAAGCGAGACACCTCTTTTAACTTGAGCTGGCCTTGACGTGAGAGATCCAATAAACGCCCAGGAGTACCGACAACAATCTCTACACCGGATTGCAGCGCTTCAATTTGTGGCTCGAAGGCGCGGCCACCATAAACAGCAACGGTGCGAATTCCACGGTTTGATGCAAGCTCTTCAATATCTCGGGTTACTTGTGTGCATAGCTCGCGAGTTGGAACAACGATTAATACCTGAGGCAAACCTTTGTTGGCAAAATCTGCCCACTCAACATCGTTGGGTGCGATTACACGCTCGATGACTGGGATACCAAATGCAAGGGTCTTTCCAGTTCCGGTCTTGGCTTGACCGATCACATCACCATCTGCCAGTGCTATGGGCAAAACCATCTCCTGAATTGCAAATGGTGCTATAAAACCATGAGCATGAAGCGCCTCAATAGTTTGGCTGCGCAGGGGTAACTCTGCAAATGTTGGTGACATGATTAACTAATCCTAACGATTTTAACTGCGTGGAAAACCTGAAATGCCTCGCCACATGAGGTTGTAAACTAATGTCACAGCTTCCTGTCGGCTCAACTTACTATCTCGTTCGAGCCAGTGACGAGCAGTTACTTGTGCATAACCAATCATTCCAACACCCAAAAGCATCGATGCCTCTTTTGATAGGCCAGTATCTATTGCAATTACCGCACTTGCAGCAGCTGCACAGTCATACGTCATTCTACTTAAGCGCTCATGAACCTGTGGCTCGACGCTCATATCACTCTCAAAAAGCAATCTGAAAGCCTCGCCCTCCCTTTCAATAAATGCAAAGTATGCATCAACCGTTGCATGCACTCGATCTTTATTGTCAGGAGTAGAAGCAATCGCCTTCTGAATCTCAAAAACTAATGAATCAATGTGTAAATCTAAGACCGCCAGGTACAACTCTAACTTTGATGGAAAGTGCTGATACAAAACAGGTTTTGAAACATTTGCCCGATCTGCAATCTCATCCATCGCAGCTGAGTGATATCCAGCGGCGGTAAATACTTCAAGAGCGGCAGATAGCAACAATGCTCGTCGCTCGTCGCGAGGCAGGCGAGCCTTGTTAGTTGTGTCTACGTTACTCATTGGTCTAATCGTACGGCAGAATTACCAATCATGAACCGCTCCTATGAAGGATTCCGTATCCTGCTCGTGCATGCACATCCTGATGATGAAACCATCAATAATGGGGCAACAATGGCTTTATATGCAGATCGTGGGGCTCATGTGACGCTCGTGACCTGTACTCGTGGAGAAGAAGGAGAAGTCTTGGTTCCAGCTCTTTCTCATCTATCCAGTAGCGAACAGGATCAACTCGGAGCTCATCGCGAGATTGAACTTGCAGGTGCAATGAAGGCGCTTGGAGTTTCAGATCATAGATTTTTGGGAGCTCCCACTGTTAAGTTTCGGGATAGTGGAATGATGGGTACGGAACAAAACAATCGTCCCGATGTTTTTTGGCAAACTGATGTTGATGTTGCTGCTCACATCTTGGTTGAAGTTATCGAGGAGGTTAAACCTCACATATTAATTACCTATGATGAAATTGGTGGCTATGGCCACCCTGATCATATTCAGGCCCATCGCGTCGCAATGAGGGCCGTAGAGTTATCTACATGGCAGATTCAAAAAATCTACTGGAACACAATGCCAAAATCTGTACTAGCTGATGGAATTGCAAAGATGAAGGAGATCGGCTCAGATTTCTTTGGTGCAGAAAGTGTTGAAGATCTGCCATTTGCAAAAGATGATGAGTTTGTCACCACCCTGATTGATGGTGGTGCGTATGTTGATGCAAAGATGCAGGCCATGAAGGCTCATGAGACTCAAATTTCACTTGATGGTCCCTTCTTTGCACTTTCTAATAATTTAGGTTTACAGATTTGGGGCGATGAGTACTACACATTGGTTAAAGGAACAAAGTGCGAACCCTTTGATTCTCATGGACGCGAAACCGATTTGACCTCTGGAATATCTCTGCAATGAGGGGCGTCTACTCACTTTTATTGGGTGCAGCGCTAGGTGCGAGCTCAATCTTTGTGTATAGCTTTTACCCACCTGTTGGACTAATTCTCTCCCTTCTTGCAACAGGAGTTGGCATTTGGGCAACTGGAAGATTGTGGGGCAAGCGAGCCTACAAAATCATCGCATCAATCGCATGGGCAATGGTTGTTCTGCGAGCGGGTTTTCCAGGGGTTAATGAGGAGTATTTGGT
>LIAM01000050.1 GCA_001438925.1 Actinobacteria bacterium BACL15 MAG-120619-bin91
CTGCAGCTTTTGCCAAGCCAATCTCTGGTCGAACTCCGATAGCAAGAATGACAATTTCTGCTGCCAAAACATCACCATTTGCCAGCTCTACAGAATCACCTGAAATCTTTACAACACTTGAGCCAAGCCTTAGATCCACAGACTTGGAACGCATTTCATTTGCAACAAGGGTTGCTAGCTCGGGATCTAGTGGCATTAAAACCTGATCAGTTGCTTCAACAAGTGCGGTTGGGATTCCTTTATGCACCAGGTTTTCAGCGATCTCAACACCAATAAATCCGCCACCGATGACAACGGCACTTGCAGGCTTTGTGCCAACACTTGCAGCGATCTTTTCTACATCTTCAACGGTGCGTAAAGTCATACCACGCTCGATGCCGGGAATAGGAGGAACTACTGGAGATGCGCCAGGGCTCAGAATTAACTTGTCGTAATCTAACTCTGAACTTTCCCCTGAAATTAGATTCTTAACTTCAACTGTCTTCTTGCTCGGATTGATAGCAAGTACCTCTGAGCTCACACGAACATCTAGTCGAAAACGTGCATGCAAACTTGCTGGGGTCTGCAGGAGAAGATCTTTCTCATTTTCAATTACTCCACCTACGTAATAAGGCAGCCCGCAGTTTGCATATGAGACGTGCCCGCTCTTTTCGAGAACAATAATTTCAGCTGATTCATCTAAACGACGCAAACGTGTTGCTGCAGACATACCGCCTGCAACTCCTCCAATGATGATTATGCGCATTAGTTTTTGACCAAAGGCAGGCCTGCATTAGCCCAATCAATGACTCCACCATTCATGTTGAAGACATTTGTAAATCCAGCATCTTGCATGATCCTTACAGCCTGACCTGATCGATTGCCACTGCGACAGTAAACGGCGTAAGTAGCGTTTTTATCAAGGGTTGCAATCTCTTTCTCAAAGTTTCCACTTTGAAAATCGATCAGACGTGCACCCTCGATGTAACCCTCGGCAAACTCTGCTGGTGTGCGCACATCCAGTGTTACAACACCTGGTTCCGCGGCCTTAGCTGAAAACTCTGTGACACTGAGATCGATTGCGGTAGAAGTTGATGAACATCCAGCAAGCAAGAACGCTGCTGCGATTAGTGCGATAACTCTTTTCATCTCTTTTTCCCCTTATGCCAGACTTAAAAATAGTTTTTGTAGTTGAGCAGTAACCGCTTCAGAGTTGTTCTTATCTTCGACAATGCACTCTTTAAGGCTTGCCGAGATTAATGTAAAGGCAGCGGTATTTACCGCTTTAGAGACCGCTGACATTTGAGTCACGATCTCTTCGCAGTTACGGCCTTCTTCAAGCATTCTCGCCACTGCCCCGAGCTGACCTTGTGCACGTTTGATTCTCTTAGCGATCGCTTCGATTTGCTCCTCATCAGAGAGAACATGTGCAATTTTCTTGGTTGCCATAATTAGCACTTACAACGATCTGCTTCAGCTACGCCAGCTAGCGCTTCTTCAATGTGCTGACCGCACCCTGACCAAGTTACTTTCCTACATGAATTACACGTTACTGGTGAACACATGGTTTATCTCCTTAGTTGTAGTACCTAAGGCAAACCTATCATACCCCCGGGGGTATGTGTCAAAGACCGGTAACTTTGACCGCGGCCAGTGCTACCCCCGCCACAATCACCCAGGCCAGCATTCCCATAGCCATTGGCCGTGGGCCAATAGCGCGGATCGCCCTCCATCTAACACCTGAGCCCAGAGCGACTAATCCAGCACCGAGCATCAACTTACTGAGCAAAACGATTTTGTCATGCAGACCATCATTGATATCAACCACATTGTTCAGAGTTGCAACTGCAATGAACCCAAGAACAAAGAAGGGAATTAATGGAACCTTGGCGGATTCAACCGCTTCTTTACCTTGTAATGCTAACCAGCGGCGGTGACGTAATGACAAGATCAAAACTATTGGCGCAAGCAAGCAGACCCGAGCAAGTTTTACCACAATTGCGTACCTGTCAGCATCATCTCCCCATACAGAAGCTGTTGCTACAACTTGTCCGACATCATGTACCGCTGCACCTGCCCATGCACCAAACTCGCGAGTGTCAAGATTAAGTGCATGGCCGATTAGTGGCAACATAAAAATCGAAAGAGTTCCGCATAAGGAGATTAGGCCGATTGCGTAAGAGGTTTCTTCTTCGGTAGCGCGAGTTTGAGGTTTAATCGCAGCAACCGCAGTAGCACCGCAAACACCAAAACCGACACCTATCAGCAGTCCTAATTCGCCTGACATCTTAAAAAGCTTTGAAAGACCTAATATCCCAAAGATCGTAAAAGTCACAACAATTACAACTGTGATGACGCCTTTGAAACCTATCTCCTTCAGTGAGACAACACTTACTTGTGCGCCTAATAGGGCAACACCAATACGCATAATTGTTTTGCTTGACACCTTGGTTGCAGGAGCTGCAAATGCTGGCCATTGCGCAAAGTTTGCAACTAAGAATCCAAAGGCCACACATAAGGCAAGTGGGCTAATCGCCGATTGCATCTGATTGATTTGAAATGCAATTGCTACCAATACGCCAATTAAGCTAAAGCCTGGTGCGTAGGTTTTTACCATTTAAAAACCTAGTTGGGTAAAGACTTGATCGGTAATGGTTATTTCATCATTAAGGTTGAGTTTTTCAGGGTTTACGCGGTTAGCTCCTGGTAGCCGTCCACCTGCTGCATTGACCTCTGAAACAAACTCATTGGTGCGATTATTAGCGCCATCTACCGATAATTTGGCTGCATCTATAGCGATGACAAAGTGTGAAATCTGTTGTGGCAATGAATCTTGGCTGGCAGCAAACATATCTGGAATGTTCTTTGCAAGGGTTGGTCCAATCAACACTCCGGTTAATGATTCAACAAGTACAGCAACTGCATAACCTTTCACGCCACCAAGTGGTGCGAGCATTCCAGCAAGAGCTTCCTTGGCATCGGTTGTTGGTGCACCATCTTTAGTAAATGCCCAACCAGGTTCCAGCTCGGCACCTGCTTGCGCCTTTGCTTGAATTTTGCCGCGAGCAACCGCGCTAGTTGCAAGATCAATAACTGTTGGAGGATCTGTTGGAATGCCAGCAGCTAATGGTGAGGTAGATAGCAAAGCTTTGTTTCCGCCCCAGGGTGGCATAACTGCAGGACCAGTACTAAATGCAATACCAACTAAGCCACGATTAATCATGGGCCAGACATATATTCCAAGAGCACCGCAGTGATTAGAGCGACCAACACCAACAGCTGCAACTCCATTGATCATTGCACGTTCTGCTGCAACTTCTGCAGCACGTTGTAGCTGCCAATGTCCCAAACCATCATCACCATCAAATACAACCAGGCTTGGTAAATCTGTAACAATTTTTAAGTGAGCATTAGCTTTAATTCCACCTGCTTGTAAACGAGAAAGATAAAAGGGCAGACGCATTAATCCATGGCTTCCAATACCCCATCGATCACTTGCGACAATGCAACGAGCAGTTGTTGCCGCCTGTTCAGATGGAACACCCGCGGCTTCCAGCAACGCTTGTGCCTTTTCAATCGCTGAACCAACGGTTAACTGAGGCATCTAGTTGCTACTTTCCTTTAACGCCCCCACTGCATGGGTGGCAGGCTTTGAGTTTAAGAGTAATTCAATATTTGCCGCCAGTATCTGATTGATACGTAGTTGGCTCTCTTTTGTTATTCCTGCAACATGAGGAGTCAGAATCAAGTTAGGCATCTGCTCCATCTCGCCCTTTACAGGAGGCTCCTGCGCGCGCACATCGAGTGCTGCCCCAGCAATGGTTTTTGCCTTTAAAGCGGCCATGAGATCGGCTTCATTAATGACTTCTCCACGACCCACATTGACGATGATCGAATCTGGCTTCATGAGGCTAAGAGTCTGCGCGTTAATAGTTCCATTGGTTTCAGGTGTTGAAGGCATATGAATACTGAGTACATCACTGCGCTTGAGAACTTCTTCAAAAGTGGTTAATTCAATTCCCGACAGATTCTTTGCATATGGATCAAAGCCAATAACTTCACAGTCAAATCCTTGGATCAGTTTGGCTGTTGCAACACCTGTTGCTCCACATCCTAATAATCCCCAGGTTAAACCAGACAATTCTCGACCCGGTGTACGAACCCATCCACCATCACGGGTTGCAACATCATGTCCTGGAATGTTACGAAGCAGTGAAAGAGCTAAACCAAGTGTTAACTCACCAACGCTAACCGCATTTGCGCCAAGTCCTGCAACTACTACGACACCGGCAGCATCTGCCGCTTTTAAATCAATATTATCTAAGCCAACACCTGCACGTGCAATTATCTTTAGCTTGGGTGCAGCTGCAATTACATCTGCACTTACTTTGGTTCTGTTTCGAACTACAAGTGCGGTTGCATCCTTAAGTGCTGCCTTGAGCTCTTCAGGGTTACTCCACAAATCATCATTACGAGTAATGGGAAAACTCCCTTCCAGTACTTGGAAGGGAGTTCCCCATACATCTTCAGAGATCAGAATCATTATGCAGAGATGTACAACTTCGTAAATGTGAACTCGCGGTGACCCATAACTTCAGCTTTGCATAGACGACCATTAACAGTGTCATAAATGACATCCATCATCATGTCCCCAGCCTTAGTTAGGTCATACTCGTAACGAAGCAAACCTGAAACATCAAGATCGATGTGCTCAGTCATTGACTTAGCTGTCTTGATATTTGCAGTTAACTTCAAAACTGGAACGATTGGGTTACCAATAACATTTCCTTGACCTGTTGGGAATAGATGAATTACCGCTCCGCCTGCTGCCATCAGAGTTACGCACTCTGCAGCTGCAGATGATGAATCCATGAAGTACAAGCCAGGCTTTGAGGCATCTGGCATTTGTGCAGGCTTGAGAACGCCTACAACTGGAACTGAGCCAGTCTTAGCAATGTTTCCAAGGGCCTTTTCTTCAATAGTTGTCAAGCCACCAGCGATGTTTCCTTGCGTTGGTTGTGAACCAAGAAGGTTTGCACCCGTTGCTTCAATAACTTCTATGTACTTGTCGTAAGTTGTTTGGAACAAGTTACGGCAAGCATCATCGATACAACGATCTGCGATGAGGTGCTCTCCACCCGTTAGCTCTGAAGTTTCACCAAAGAACACAGTTCCGCCAGCTTCGACCCAACGGTCAACAGCCTGTGAAGTTGTTGGGCAAGAGCCAAGGCCAGATGTTGTATCTGATTCTCCACATTTGATTGACATGATCATGTCGCCCATCTCAGCCTCTGTGCGAACAAGCCCTGATGCATCTTGTAGGAACATTGCTGCAACGCGGCTAGCTTCCTGAATTACTTGTAGGTCACCCTTGCCTTCGATTGAGAATGCTGCAACTGGCTTTCCAGTCTTTGCGATTCCATCTGCAACACGTTGTGTCCACTTAGGTTCGATACCAATAACAACAACCGCTGCAACATTTGCGTTAACGCCAGTTCCAATAAGTGTGTCAAAAGTTAGTTGTAGATCCTCACCAAACTGCAGGCGACCAAATGCGTGAGGCAAGGCCATTGTTCCCGGGATAACCTTTGCAACAGCTTCTGCAGCTGCATTTGAAAGATCATCGAGAGGCAAAATAATTACGTGATTGCGGATACCCATCGTGCCGTTTTCGCGGCGGTATCCCATTAAGCGCGGCTTGCTTCCCATCGATAACTCCTCATGTTGTGTGTGTGAATGTAATCGCCCTTTTTGATGGCAGCTGATGCAAGTCCGACCTTGATGCCGTACTTAATGATTGCGTCACCCTCAGCAAGATCTGTGAGAGCAAACTTGTGTCCTAGTGGAATCGCGTGGTTAAGCACCGCGGTGCCCTCGGTTCCTTCCTTCACGGAACGACCGTGAAGAGTTCCTGGTTGCAGATCTTCCATCGCGACAGCAACATTGTCGCCATCATGGTGGAGCAGATACTGCGGTGGAGTTATTGCCATATCTACACATGCCTCTCTTCGCATATAAATGGGTAGTGGTCTGACCTCTTGCTGGAGTCTAGGACAGTTGAGCGTGTTCCGTCTAGCCCCCTGCCCAAATATTGTGAAGTGGTCTAACCTGTTGCTATGAAATCAGAGCTTCGGTACGGGATTATCGGCGCGGGCAGCATGGGTCGCGAGCACATTGAGAACATCAAGGTAATGGGTGGGGCCACAATCACCGCCATCAGCGACCCTCATGCGCCATCTCAGGAAGCTGCCCTTGCAATGGCTCCTGGTGCCAAGGTTTTCACCGATCACCGCGCTTTGCTGGATTCAGGGTTGGTAGATGCGGTCGTTATTGCAACCCCCAATGACACACATGCAGCGGTACTTAAGGATGCGCTCACAACTGATTTAGCTGTCTTTGTTGAAAAACCTCTTGCTACAACTGTTGAAGATTTGAAATCCATCCTTGCATGGGATGAGAAGCGAAGTGCCATGACATGGATGGGTCTTGAGTACCGATTCATGCCACCCGTGGCTGAAGCAATCGCTCGCGCCAAAGAAGGCGAAGCAGGAAAGATTCATCAGGTTTCAATCCGTGAACACCGTGAACCTTTTTATCCAAAGGTTGATAACTGGAATCGTTTTGCAGAACGCACCGGTGGAACCCTTGTTGAAAAATGTTGTCACTACTTCAACTTGATGGACA
>LIAM01000051.1 GCA_001438925.1 Actinobacteria bacterium BACL15 MAG-120619-bin91
CCCCCAGTTGTTCCAAGCTTTGTCAGCGCAATTGAACTCTTCAGCGCTAAACCTTCAAGCCTTGAGGTATGGGCAGGATCTATTGCAACAATTACACGACCTGGTGTTTCACTGAGCAAAGTAACTCCTACATTTTCAACTGTGATCGTTGCGCCAACCTTGTGACGTAAAACCATCTCAGTTAATCCAGCAGATAATCCGCCTTGACTCAAATCATGGGCGGCGGCAAAGAATGAGTTACCTTCCAGAAGTAGCTCGATAAGCCTCATTTCACGCTGTAAATCAGCATCTGGTGATTGCCCAACACGTTGATTGTGCAAGAAAGCCCACTCGCTACCTGCAAGATCTTCCTTGGTTTGGCCAAGTAGGTACAGTTCTAAACCTGCTTCAGTAAAGCTCATCGGTGTGCGGGTGCGAACATCTTGGATGACTCCAAGAACACCGATAACAGGAGTAGGCAAGATGGCGACCGCACCGGTTTGATTATAGAAAGAGACATTTCCACCTGTTACAGGTAACCCCATCTCTAAACAACCATCAGCTAAGCCACGTACCGATTCGGCAAACTGCCACATAACACCTGGATCCTCAGGTGAGCCAAAGTTAAGACAGTTAGTAACTGCAAGTGGTCGCGCACCAGCCGTTGCAATATTGCGTGCAGCCTCTGCAAGTGCCAACTTTGCACCTTGATATGGATTTAAGTAAGACCAGTTTGCATTTGCATCGGTTGAGATTGCTACACCTAGGTGTGTCTCTTCATCAATTCGAACCATACCTGAATCATCAGGTTGGGATTGAATCGTATTTCCCTGTACATACTTATCGTACTGAGATGTTACCCAAGACTTATCTGCAAGGTTTGGGGCAGCAGCTAACTTTAATACCGCAGCTTTAATCTCTGATGCGGTGGCAGGTATTGGAACATTCACTTTTTGCGAGTTAACTTGATTGATGTAATCAGGTTGAGCCAATGGACGGTCATAGACCGGACCATCATGAGCAACGGTGCGTGGTGGAACATCGACTATTAACTCACCATTCCATGTAATCTCAAGATGGTTTCCATCTGTTACTTCCCCAATAACGGTAACGGTTACATCCCATTTCTTACAGATCTCTAGGAATCGAGCAATCTTGCTAGGTTCAACAATTGCACACATGCGCTCTTGTGATTCAGACATTAAAATCTCTTCAGGTGACAACGATGGATCCCGTAGTGGAACCTTGTCCAACTGCACCCTCATGCCGCCAGAGCCACCTGATGCGAGCTCGCTGGTTGCACAGGATAAGCCTGCTCCGCCAAGGTCTTGGATGCCTACAACGAGATCCTCGGCAAAGATCTCTAATGAGCATTCAATTAAAACCTTTTCAACAAATGGATCGCCAACCTGAACACTTGGTCGCTTTGTAGATCCACCAGCACCAAAGGTTTCGGAGGCAAGTACAGATACTCCACCAATTCCATCACCACCGGTTTTTGCGCCGAACAAGACAACTAGATTTCCTGCACCTGCCGCCTTTGCCAACTTAATATCACTGTGCTTCATTACGCCAACACACAAAGCATTTACTAGTGGATTACCGGAATAGGTTTCATCAAAGGTAACTTCACCGCCAATGTTAGGTAGACCTAAACAGTTTCCGTATCCGCCAATACCTGCAACAATCCCGGGCAGGACGCGACGGGTATCTGGTGCATCTGCAGGACCAAAGCGAAGTGGATCCATAACTGCAATCGGTCGTGCACCCATCGTCAGAATGTCACGGACAATTCCACCAACACCGGTTGCCGCACCTTGATACGGTTCAATAAAGGATGGATGGTTGTGTGATTCAATTTTGAATGTGACCGCATAACCCTGTCCGACATCTACAACACCAGCGTTCTCGCCAATACCAACTAGCAACGCATCTGACTTGGGTGTTTTTTCTCCAAACTGTTTTAAGTGAACCTTTGAAGATTTATATGAGCAATGCTCTGACCACATCACCGAATACATAGCCAACTCAGATGAGGTTGGCCGGCGACCAAGAATCTCTTTGATCCGTGCATACTCATCAGCCTTTAAACCAAGCTCTGCAAATGGTTGAGCATTTCCAGGTGTGGCTTGTGCAACTGCAACGGTATCTAAGGCCATTACTTCACCATCGCATGCAGGATCGATGTAAAGAAGCCAAGACCTTGGGAGGATGGACCAGTTAACTCATTAATCGCATGCTCTGGGTGTGGCATGAGGCCAACAACATTGCCCTTGGCGTTGCTAATTCCAGCGATCAAATTGCGGGATCCATTGGGGTTTTCACCTACATAACGGGCGATTACGCGGCCTTCACCTTCGAGCATTGCAAGGGTTTGATCATCGCACTGAAATGAGCCTTCACCATTCTTTAGCGGAATAACAATCTTTTCACCTTGCTTAAATGCGTTGGTCCATGGTGTTTGGTTGTTAACTACTTCAATCTCTTGATCACGGCACAAGAAGTGCAGATCAGAGTTGCGAGTTAAGGCACCTGGCAAAAGATGGGATTCACATAAAACCTGAAAGCCATTACAGATTCCAAGAACCGGCATTCCTTTATTCGCTGCCTCAATAACCAACTGCATCACTGGTGCAAATCGTGAAATCGCACCACACCGAAGGTAATCACCATAAGAAAAGCCCCCAGGTAAAACAACGGCATCCACATTTTTTAAATCTGCATCCCCATGCCACAGCGAAACCGCTTGAGCGCCACCAACAACTACTGCGCGTGCAGCATCGCGATCATCCAGCGTTCCTGGAAAGGTAATAACTCCTACGCGCATTACTTTTCTACCCTTACGACATAGTTTTCAATCACAGGGTTAGAGAGTAAAACTTCAGCTGCTTTTTCTACTTCGGCAAGTTGTGCAGCGGTTGGTTCGCCCTCGATCTCAATTTCAAATCGCTTTCCTTGGCGAACAGATGTGGCAAAGGTAAAGCCAAGACGGGGCAAGGCTGATGCAACGGCATTTCCTTGTGGATCAAGAATCTCGGGCTTCAACATCACATCAACCACGATCTTTGCCATTTGTATTTCTCCCTGTTAGAACTTGCTGCCGGTGATTCGGAAAAAAGCTTCTTTGTAACGCTGTGCTGTCTTCTCTACGATCTCACTTGGTAGTTCAGGGGGTGGGCTATTTCTATCCCATCCACTTGCTACTAGGTAGTCACGTAGAAACTGCTTGTCATACGAGGGCTGAGCACCGCCTGGCTTCCATGTAGATGCCTCCCAAAACCTTGAAGAATCAGGGGTTAGCGCCTCATCACCAAGGGTTATCTCGCCCTTGTCATTGCGGCCAAATTCGAACTTGGTATCTGCAACGATGATCCCGCGGCTTGCAGCGAACTCTGATGCTGTGTCATACAACTTAATTGTTAAATCACGCAGCTGCGCAGCATCATCTGCTCCAACGATTGCGACTGCACCAGCAAAATCAATATTGACGTCATGATCTCCGATTTCAGCCTTGGTCGCTGGCGTAAAGATGCTAGCCGGAAGCTGTGAGCCATCTAGCAAACCATCAGGCAATGTATTCCCGCAGACAGCTTTACTATTTTGATACTCAACCCAACCACTACCAGTTAAGTATCCACGAGCTACACATTCAACCTCAAACATTTCTAATGGCTGAACAATTACTGCGCGATCTTCAACAACTGAAGGAACATCGGTCGAAACAATGTGGTTGCCAATAATGTCTTCTAGTAATTCAAACCAAAATAAAGATAACTGAGTGAGCACCGCACCTTTGCCAGGAATACTTGTAGGCATTACCCAGTCATAGGCAGAGATTCGATCAGAGGCAACCAACAGAATCTCTCTTCTATCATTTGTATAAAGATCCCGAACCTTTCCGGTGCGCAGATGAACCCACCCAGAGATTTCAGGCGCTGGCGGTGGACCAGCTAGGCCGAAGCCGCTCACCGAATAGAGCCGGGCTTGTACTGCGCTGCGGCAGGGTGCGCGGATGTAATCGCGTCGATGCGATGTACAACTCGTGCCACTTGTTGGCGAGCTTCACCAGTAAATTCAATTGGGTCGCTGATCAAATGATCAAGCGCTGCGCGATCAAGAGGTAAACGTGTATCGGCTGCTAAATCATCGAGAAGTGAGTTCTGCTTTCCTTCACGCATACCAAGCGCCGCCTTAACCGCATGCTCTTTAATAACTTCGTGGGCAACTTCGCGACCAACACCTGCTTTCACCGCAGCCATCAAAATCTTGGTGGTGGCTAAGAAGGGTAGATAACGCTCTAATTCAGCGCTAATTACCGCTGGAAATGCTCCAAACTCATCGAGCACGGTCAGCATTGTTTCCAGCAATCCATCTATTGCGTAAAAGGCATCTGGCAAAGCAACGCGACGAACAACGCTGCACGAGACATCACCCTCATTCCATTGATCCCCTGATAGCTCGCTCACCATTGATGCGTATCCACGAAGAACAACGGCAAGACCATTGACGCGTTCACATGAACGGGTGTTCATCTTGTGTGGCATTGCACTGCTACCAACTTGACCCGCTTTAAACCCTTCAGTGACTAGTTCGGTACCAGCCATTAGGCGAATAGATGTTGCAAGAGATGATGGTGATGATGCGATTTGAACCAATGTTGTGACAACATCATAATCAAATGAACGTGGGTAAATCTGTCCCGTTGAGTCAAGGACATTGTTAAAACCAAGCTCTTTAGCGATTGCGCCTTCTAATTTGAAGTGGGCATCTGATGAACCAAGAAGATCAATTGAATCCTGGGCGGTTCCGACAGGACCTTTGATCCCGCGCATTGGGTAGCGATCTTGCAACGCGATCAATCTTTCATAAGAAAACAACAGCTCTTCAGCTGCTGATGCAAAACGTTTTCCTAAAGTGGTTACTTGTGCCGGAACGTTGTGTGAACGACCTGCGATCGGTTGATCTGCATACTGCACAGCCCGCTCACCTAAACGAGCCAGAAGTGTGACGACCTTGTCATGGATAATTTCAAGTCCGTTACGAATCTGTAGCGCTTCAATATTTTCTGTTAAATCACGGCTAGTCATTCCGGCGTGAATTGATTCATGGCCTGCAAGTGCGTTGAACTCTTCAATCCGAGCCTTTACATCGTGGCGGCTCTGCTTTTCGCGGGCATCGATAGATACTAGATCCACCTGTGTAATTACATTTTCGTAATCTGTAATTACATCCTTTGAAATCACATGCCCCAGTGTTGACTGGGCCCGCATTACCGCGATCCATAGCTTGCGTTCAGCGATGATTTTCGCCTCTGGCGCGAAGATTTCACGCATCCCCGCTGTGGCATATCGGCTAGCAAGCAGGCTCATTGGTGAATTATCTGTCATTTAATTGCCCTTCTCTGCCACCGACGCATTAAGTGCGATATCTGATCTGTAAAAGGATCCAGCTAGTGAGATTTGGCTGATTGCTCGATAGGCAAGGTTTCGGGCCTCGGTCAGATCCTCACCTAATCCGGTAACTGTCAGAACGCGACCACCAGATGCCACAAGGCTGTGCTCCTTTACAGCGGTACCTGCGTGAAAGATTGAAACATTATCAATTGCTGAAAAACCTGAAACAACACCACCTGATTGAGGAGCTACTGGATAACCCTGTGCCGCCAAAACCACTGTGACAGCGGATTCATCTCTCCACTGCAAAGTTGTTCCAATTAAATTTCCGGTTGCAGCGTTATAGAGCAGAGTTGCAAGTGGAGTCTTTAAACGCGGTATTAAAACCTGAGTTTCTGGATCACCAAATCGTGCATTAAATTCAATAACTCGGGTTCCATGATCTGTTAAGGAAAGACCTGCATACAACAAACCAATAAATGGTGTTCCGCGTGCAGACATTTCAGCGATCATCGGTGCAAGGACTCTTGTGTATGTATCCTCAATAATATCTGATGGTGCCCACGGCAAAGGAGAGTAAGCACCCATTCCACCGGTGTTTGGTCCAGCATCTCCATCTAATGCCCGCTTAAAATCCTGTGCAGGTTGCATTGCAATAATTGTTGTTCCATCACTGATTCCAAATAAGGAAACCTCGGGACCATCGAGAAACTCTTCAATAACAACTCTTTTACATGAAAGTGCATGCTCTAACGCTTCTTGTCGATCATTGGTTACAACAACACCTTTACCAGCGGCTAACCCATCATCTTTGACAACATATGGTGCATCAAATGCATCTAGAGCAAGCTCGATCTCTTCCTTACTGGTACAGGTAAAGCTATGAGCCGTTGGTACTCCCGCATCTCGCATTACCTCTTTAGCAAAGTGTTTTGATCCTTCTAGCTGAGCAGCTGCTTTTGATGGTCCAAAGACAGCGATATTGGCTGCTCGCAGATCATCGGCAACACCGTTGACTAGAGGAACCTCGGGTCCCACCACTACTAAATCAACCTGCAACTTTTTTGCTAACTCAACAATTGCAGCATTATCCGTAATT
>LIAM01000052.1 GCA_001438925.1 Actinobacteria bacterium BACL15 MAG-120619-bin91
GTGCTTCCAGTTGTTGGTGTTACCTTGCCATTGGTCTCATATGGAGGTTCAGCCCTTATTGCGACATATATGGGTATCGGCTTTGTTTTAGGTGCGGCCCGTAGAGACCCAGTAATCTATAAAGGGTTACAAGAGACGGGAATCAAATGGCTACGGTAGTCCTAGCGGGTGGAGGCACCGCAGGACATATTGAACCAGCACTTGCTGTCGCACGACATTGGATGATCACCCACCCAAAGGATCGATGCATTTTTCTTGGAACAAAGAGCGGATTAGAAAACACTCTGGTGCCATCTGCAGGTTTTGAGTTACGCATTATTCCTAAGGTTGGAATCTCGAGAAAGCCATCTACATCATGGCTTCGAACACCCTTCGATTTGATTGCAGCTGTTATCGCATCCTTAAAGATAGTCAAGAGGGCGGATGTGCTGATCGGTTTTGGTGGCTATGTAAGCGCTCCAGCATATTTGGCCGCTTTCCTTGCTCGCACACCAATTGTGATTCATGAGGCCAATGCAAAACCTGGTTGGGCCAATCGATTAGGTGCCAGATTTACAACCGCCTTGGCTGTTGCCCACCCCGTTGATAAAGGCAGATTTTCAGAGGCGCTCTTAGCTGGTCTACCTCTTCGTTCCGATGTTGCGCAGGCGTGTATCGCATCAGCGGCTGATTGGTCCAAGGCTCGCCGTTTAGCTAAAGCACGGCTGGGTTTTCCTACAGATAAGCCACTTGTTTTCATCATGGGCGGCTCTCAGGGCTCGGTAGCGATTAACGGGGTAATTTCCAGCAGCATCTCCACCTTCACCACAAAAGAGATTTCAGTGTTGCACTCTGTTGGAAAACTCAACACACTTCCAGCTGCAATTGATGGTTATAGGCCTGTTGGATATGTGGATGCCATGGCTGATGCATATTTGGCGGCGGATTTAATTATTGCCCGAAGTGGCGCTGTGACCTGTAGCGAGTTTAGAGCTGTGGGCCGTTACGCTCTTTTCGTGCCACTGCCAATCGGAAATGGTGAACAGTTTGTTAACGCCGCTTTATTAGTCAGCGCAGGTCGTGCCGAGATCCTTTCACAGCGAGATTTCACCCCTCAATTTATTGATGCACAGATATCTGCTTTGCTAGAACGTGCCTCGCGCGCACCCATACAGGGTGATGCACAGGATCTTCATGCAGCTGAAAAGATCCTTGCCTTGGCTGAGTTTGCGATGAAATCATGAAGCAACAACTCTCATCATTAATAGGCAAACGTGTTCACTTCATCGGAATTGGTGGAGCGGGTATGAGTGGGCTTGCGCGAATTGCTCTGTCCCACGGCATCTCTGTCAGTGGATCTGATGCAAAGGACTCCTCTGTTGTCATCGCTCTTTCTGCTCTTGGTGCGGTGGTGTCGACAACTCATTCGGCAGATAATGTTGATGGCTCTGATTTAGTTGTGTACTCCACTGCAATTTCAGAGTCCAATCCAGAACGAATACGTGCACAGCAGTTAAAGCTTCCTATCCTGTCTCGTGCTGCTGCCCTTGCATTACTGATGTCAGATTCCAAAAGCATCGCCGTTGCAGGAACCCATGGAAAGACTACGAGTTCGTCAATGCTGGCTGTTGCCTTGCAAGCATGCGGGGCAGATCCATCCTTTGCAATTGGTGGAACCATTACCGCTTCAGGTTCAAACGCCCATCGAGGAACGGGTGAAATCTTTGTGGCAGAGGCTGATGAATCAGATGGCTCATTTATCGAATACCAACCATTTGCTGCCATTGTCACAAATGTTGAGCATGATCATGTTGATTTCTTTGCAACGCTAGAATCGGTTGCCCAAGCATTTCGGGATTTTGCCGCAACGATTCAGCAAGGCGGCTTCCTTACTTATTGTGCAGATGATGCCGGTGCCGTTGCACTTTCAGAAACAGTTAAATCTATTGAGCTTGTCTCATACGGTGTGAGCGAAGTTGCTGATCTTCGAATTGATCAAATTGAACTCCTGACATTGGGCTCTCGTGCTCGTGCAATTTGGAAGGGCAAGAGCGTTGGTCACATTGAGTTACAGGTACCAGGCCAGCACAATCTGTTAAACGCTGCAGGGGTGCTCGCTACAGCATTAAAACTCGGTTTTCCCATAGCTGAATTGCTGACAGGGCTCGCAACATTTAGAGGCACGGGCCGCAGATTTGAACTCAAGGGAACGGTTCATGGAGTTCGAGTTATCGATGACTACGGCCATCATCCAACTGAAATTCATGTGACCCTCGAGGCGGCACGCAGATATGCAGATGAGGGCCGCTTAATCGTGATATTTCAACCCCACCGTTACTCACGAACAAAGGCCTTTGCCGCAAAGTTTGCAACCGAGCTCGATCTGGCAGATCGTGCAATCGTTCTTGAAGTGTATGCTGCAAGTGAAAAACCGATTGATGGGGTTAGTTCTAGGATGATCACTTCGATGATGAGCAAAGGAGAGTACATCCCTAACTTTGTCGAGGTAACTGATTCAGTTATTGCCGATGCACAACCTGGTGATGTGATCGTGACTCTTGGCGCGGGAGATGTGAGCTCTTTGGCACCGATTATTGTCGAAGGTCTATCAAGGCGTTTTAACTAAATGAAGCGAAAGTTGATCGCACTGCTTGCCGTAGCGGTTTTGGCGGGTGCTACATATGTTTTGGGGTACTCAACACTTTTCACCGTATCTTCTGTTGAAGTCATGGGTAGCAACAAGCCAATCACAACAGGGATCACTAAAGGAGAAAAGTTAGCCCGGGTAGAGCCGCGAGCGATTTCAGCCAAGATTGAAATGCTTGATTGGGTGGAGTCAGCAGATGTTTCCCGCAACTGGATCAATGGAAAGGTTGTTATCTCACTTACTCCCCGAACTCCAATTGCTATTTACAAGGATCAAGTCATAGATTCTTCTGGTTCTAGCTTTGTACCGCAGGGGGAGCCACCCCAAGGATTGATAGAGATTAATGCAGCCAGTATTGAGGATGCGGTGAAGGCGGTGGCCTTTTTCACCGAGCTACCCGAGGAGCTCAACTCAACCTTGACGGTTGTAAAGGTTCGGGCAACTGGTGCTCTTGTCCTACTACTAGAGAATAATGGAAAGAAAGTAGAAGTTCGTTGGGGTATCGACTCCGACAATGAGTTAAAAACAAAGGTTTATAAAGCACTTATCACTCTTCCAGAAAATGCGGATATTAAAAGAGTTGATGTATCAGCACCACATGCACCGATTGTTAAGTGATTTTCAAAAAATCTGGTGGGCTGCGACACGTTAATCAATTCATGTCGGTGATTGATAATCACCCTCATGCACTTTAAGTTCGCCTTATCGAAAAGTAGTGAATTGTAAGGCTCAAGTTGAGGTTTATGGTTCATAAGGAGGAATTGACGTGGCTTCACCACAAAATTATTTAGCGGTCATCAAAGTCGTCGGTATTGGTGGCGGTGGAGTTAATGCAATCAACCGAATGATTGATGTCGGACTTAAAGGTGTCGAGTTCATTGCAATCAATACAGATGCACAACATTTGTTAATGAGTGATGCCGATGTGAAGTTGGATATTGGTCGCAAGACAACTCGTGGTCTTGGTGCGGGCATGGATCCAGATAAGGGTCGCGAAGCTGCACTTGATCATGCAGATGACATTGAAGAGATTCTGCGTGGTGCAGATATGGTTTTTGTTACCGCAGGTGAAGGCGGTGGCACCGGTACTGGTGCTGCTCCAGTAGTTGCCAAGATTGCAAGAGATATCGGCGCATTAACGATTGGTGTAGTTACTCGCCCATTCTCATTTGAAGCAAAGCTTCGTTCAGCGCAAGCTGATGTAGGCATAGAAGCCCTGCGTGCTGAAGTTGATACATTAATTGTAATTCCAAATGATCGCTTGCTTGCAATCTCAGATCGCACAATAACTTTGGCAGATGCATTTAAGAGCGCTGACCAAGTTTTACTTTCTGGTGTACAAGGAATCACCGAGATTATTACTCAACCAGGTTTGATTAACCTTGACTTTGCAGATGTTAAAGCTGTTATGTCAGGTGCAGGATCTGCATTGATGGGGATTGGATCTGCTCGTGGAGAAAATCGTGCACTTCGCGCCGCTGAGTTAGCAATTTCGAGTCCATTACTTGAGGCGTCAATAGATGGAGCGATGGGCGTACTGCTCTCTGTTTCAGGTGGCTCTGACTTAGGACTCTTTGAAGTGAATGAGGCGTGTGAACTTGTGCAATCTGCGGTTCATCCCAACGCAAAATTCATCTTTGGAACAACAATTGATGATGCGCTTGGTGATGAGGTTCGCATTACCGTAGTAGCTGCAGGCTTTGAGGGTGGGGAGCCAAAGCGGGTTTCCACGCCGATAATTGATGCTGCAACACTCGGGGGAGTAGCTAACCCAATCGCATCTAATGATCCGCTCTCTGTCGCACTAGATCTGGGCAATGAAACTCCAAAGCGTCGAGTTACCTTTGAGGAGTTAGTTGCTGAAGATGAGATCGACGTTCCTGATTTCATGAAGTAAGGCTTTGCCTCACTTTTTTACCGATCGACGCGGAGGCTCCAGCCTTGGCGTCTATGAATCTTTGAATCTAGCGCTACATGTCGGCGATGATCCTGATCTAGTTGCCGCTAATCGCGCACACATAGCTCCTGCACAGTTTATGAATCAGGTGCATGGGGATCAGATCGTGATCATTGATTCAGTCACCGCAGAAACCCCAATATGTGATGGATTGATAACAACTAAGCCCTCTGTGCCTTTGGTGGTTATGGTTGCAGATTGCATACCTTTATTGCTGATCTCGAAGGAGGCAGTTGGTGCGATACATGTTGGGCGAGCTGGATTGGTAAATCAGATAGCGCTCAAGGCGGTACGCACTATGCGCACATTAGGTGCGATAGATGTTCATGCAATTTTGGGCCCCTCAATTTGCGGTAAGTGCTATGAGGTTCCTCTGCAGCTACAGCAGGAGGTTATGCAAGAGCATCCACGTGCATTTGCGACTACAAGAAAAGGAACTCCCGCACTCGATCTATCAGCGGCTCTCATTTCAGAGCTACTTTCTGTTGGGGTCTCATTTGAAGCGTCACCAATTTGTACCTTAGAGGATCAGATGTACTTTTCCCATCGTCGCCAAAACCCAACCGGAAGATTTGCTGGGGTCGTGTCTTTATGAGCCGCGATGCTGAAATCTCTGCCAATCTTGAATTAGTTCGATCAAAGATAGCTGCGGTTGCTTCCCATCCCGTTACTTTAATCGCAGTAACTAAAACCTTTCCAGCAAGTGATGCCCAGATTCTCAAAGAGCTCGGGGTTGAAGACTTTGGGGAGAATCGAGATGCAGAAGGTTTGGAAAAGTCACAGATAGTTGCTGGAAGATGGCACTTTCAAGGACAGATTCAAAGCAACAAGTTGAAGTCAATCACGTCATGGGCATCGGTGATCCACTCCCTTGACGATCCTCGACACTTTGAGATGATTGAAAAACTCGCCCCACATCCGCTCTCGATCTTTTTGCAGGTTTCATTGGATGGTGCCCACCACCGCGGAGGAGCAGGGGTTGAACAGCTGTATCGATTGGCTGAAAAGCTCTCAAATTCGCCAACCCACACCTTGGCGGGATTGATGTCGGTTCCACCGGTGGGGATGGATCCAGATCAGGCATACTCGCAATTAGCAGTGATCCGTACTGAGTTTTTGCATCGTTTCCCGAAGGCCACATCCTTATCTGCGGGCATGAGTGGGGATTATGAAAAGGCGATTTCCCATGGTGCGACACATGTGCGCGTAGGCTCATCAATCCTCGGTTCTCGCTCACCCCACAGGTAACCTTTATCTATGTCTAATGCAATGCGCCGTGTCGCTAATTACCTTGGTTTGATGGATGATCCTGAATTTGATACTCCACAAACAGCAACTACAAACACTCCAGCAATTCCTCCAACTGGAGATGTTCGTATCAAGGCTCGGGAGTCTCGCTCTATAACTGCGGTACGCAACTCATCAGTTGTTGAGGTTGCACCACAACTCGATCTTCCAACGATGGATCGCATCATTACCTTGCACCCACGTTATTACAACGAGGCTCGTACGATCGGTGAGCATTTCCGCCAAGGAAATCCAGTGATCATTAACCTCACCGAAATGGATGAGTCAGAGCACAAACGCCTGGTCGATTTTGCAAGTGGTCTTGCATTTGGATTGCATGGAACTATTGAGCGCGTGACAAAGAAGGTATTCCTTTTGTCACCAGCAAATGTTTCAGTCAGCTCTGAAGATAAATCAGCGGCTGCACAAGCAAGCTTCTTCAATCAGAGCTGATCATGTTGAGCGTCGGCTCACTGCTAGCCAGTATCCTTCAAATCTTTCTGCTCGCCCTTTTGGGTCGGTTAATCTTTGATTATGTTCAGATGTTTTCTCGCACCTGGCGTCCCAAA
>LIAM01000053.1 GCA_001438925.1 Actinobacteria bacterium BACL15 MAG-120619-bin91
TGTTAGGTTACGAAGACGCTGCAAAGCTGGATGCTCTTTACGGATCGCATTTAGTAGTGCAATAAATGGAGCAAGTGTTAACCCTTTTTTACCTGCACCCTCCCAATCGCGCACTTTGATCTCGTACTTTTCAGAGTCCATGTACTCCTCGCCACCCTCTTTGAAGGCGCGGTGTTCATAGAGCTCATACCCTGCATACACTCCCCATGATGGGGTCAAGGTTGATGCTAAAACCGCACGCAGCGCAAACATCGCAGGGTTTCCGCTTTGTAAATGAAATGGGTTGATATCTGGAGTATTAACCCAAAAGTTTGGTCTAAAGAAGGCGCTCGTACCCTGTGCTACCTCGCGTCCATAATCGGTTAGCTCCCACTTACTTGTTCGCCAAGTGAAGTAGGTATAGGACTGATGAAATCCAGCTTTGCCTAATGCATGCATCATCGCAGGACGGGTAAATGCTTCAGCTAAGAAAATAACCTCTGGGCTCTCTTTGTACACAATAGCCAGTAACTCTTGCCAGAAGTGAACTGGTTTTGTGTGTGGATTATCAACTCGGAATATCTTCACACCCTTTGAAACCCACAGACGGATAATTCGCAGGACCTCGTTACGGATTCCCTCGTAATCATCATCAAAGTTAATTGGATAAATATCTTGATACTTTTTCGGTGGATTCTCAGCGTATGCAATAGTTCCATCTGCACGCTTGTTGAACCATTCAGGATTGCTCTTTACCCAAGGATGATCAGGTGATGTTTGTAGCGCTAAATCCATCGCAACTTCAAGACCTTGCTTACCTGCCGCCTTAACAAAATCCTCAAAATCCTTCATCGTTCCAAGTGCAGGATTGATCGCATCATGGCCGCCATCAGAGTTTCCGATGGCCCATGGAACTCCGCAATCCTCTGGCTTTGCATCAAGGGTGTTGTTCTTACCCTTTCGATGTGCCAATCCAATGGGATGAACTGGTGGCAGATATAAGACATCAAAACCCATTGCAGCTACACCTGCAAGGCGCTTTGTAGCTGTTGCAAAAGTTCCACTGACAACTGTTCCATCTGGCTTTTTAGTAGCACCTTCACTACGTGGGAAGAACTCATACCAAGATCCAACTAGTGCACGATCCCGATCAGCTCTGACTGGGTACCTTTCAGACTCGCCCGTAACGGTTCGATACTGCGATGTACTGGATGCTTTGACGACAAAGTAGAAATCACCCTCAGCTGGAACAGTGAATTGGCCCTCATATCTATCTGTGCCCTGCAACCTTTGAATGAGTGGTTGGCAATCAACCATCTTCTCTTTTGCGTTATACAAACAGACTTCCGCAGTAAGTGTTTCGTGGCCTTCAATAATGATTGTTGCGCTAACTGAGATGCTCTCTTGTGCAATCGACTTAATCGCAACAAATTCTCCCCCGAAGAAAACCGCAGGGGAGATATCTGTAATTGGAATTCTGGAGATCAACCCGATCCTTCTGTATTGCCAGCATCTGCAGCTGAGACATCATGGATACGATACTTATCCATTGCCTGCGTGACAATGCTTTGCTTGATCTCACCTTGATTACAGAGTTGCTGCAATACCGCGATTGCGATTGATTCTGCATCAACCTTGAAGTGACGGCGAAGCGCACCACGAGTATCAGAGAGACCAAAGCCATCTGTTCCAAGTGAGTAGAAAGGCCGATCAACCCATGGAGCAACTTGATCTTGAACCGCTCGCATGAAATCGCTGACTGCAACGACTGGACCCTTTGTGTGGGCCAGCTTCTTGGTGATGTAAGCGCTACGACGATCTGTTGGATTAAGTAGGTTGTGACGATCAGTTTCTAATCCATCGCGACGAAGCTCATTCCAGGAAGTTACAGACCAAACAGATGCGTTAACGCCCCAATCATCTGCAAGAAGTTGCTGAGCCTTCATAGCCCAATTAACTCCAACACCAGATGCCAAAATCTGTGCACTCTTTTTGCGTGAACTCTTAGCAGGGGAGTACAAGTAAATTCCCTTGAGCAATCCATCAACATCTAGATTTTCAGGCTCTGCTGGATGTACATATGGCTCGTTGTAAACGGTGAGGTAATAGAAAACATTCTCGCTGTTTTCACCATACATACGGCGAAGGCCATCCTTAACAATGTGACCTAGTTCGTATGCAAATGCTGGGTCATAAGAAACCACCGCAGGATTAGTTGCTGCTAGAAGATGTGAGTGACCATCCTCGTGTTGTAAGCCTTCACCATTAAGAGTTGTACGACCGGCAGTTGCACCGATTACAAAGCCACGAACCATCTGATCGGCAGCGGCCCAGAAAGCATCTCCGGTGCGCTGGAATCCAAACATCGAGTAGAAGATGTACATAGGAATCATTGGTTCATCATGTGTTGAATACGAAGATCCGACAGCGGTAAATGAAGCAACTGATCCCGCCTCATTAATACCTTCATGCAGAATCACACCTGCAGTGGATTCCTTATATGACAACATCAATTCTCGGTCTACCGCTGTGTACTGCTGACCATGCGGAGAGTAAATCTTCATTGTTGGGAACAAAGAGTCCATACCGAAGGTACGGGCCTCATCAGGAATGATTGGAACAATGCGATTGCCCAACCCTGGATCCTTAACAAGATCCTTCAACATGCGAACAAAGGCCATGGTTGTTGCGATCTCTTGGTGTCCTGAACCTCGCTTTACTGATTCGTATACAGAGTCAGCCGGCATTGTTAATGGACGAGAAATTGCACGACGGCGCGGAATCGAACCACCAAGCTCTGCGCGACGTTCAGCCAGGTACTTAGCTTCTGGGGAATCAGCGGCAGGCTTGTAATAAGGAGGTAGATACTTATCTAACTTCTCATCTGGAATATCTAGGTGCAATGTGTCGCGGAACTTTTGAATATCTTCCAGTGTCATCTTCTTCATCTGGTGGGTTGAGTTGCGACCTTCGAAGTGAGAGCCAAGTGTCCAACCCTTAACAGTCTTAGCCAAAATAACTGTTGGACGGCCATTCTTTTGAGTTGCGGCTGTATAGGCGGCAAAAAGCTTTTGATAATCATGTCCACCACGCTTGAGGTTCCAAATTTGTTCATCAGACCAATTCGCAACCATTGCAGCTGTTCGTGGATCGCGGGCAAAGAAGTTATCGCGCACATACTTTCCGGATTCAGCTTTAAAGGTTTGATAATCCCCATCAAGGGTTTCATTCATAATCTTTACAAGTGCGCCTTCACGATCCTGGGCCAATAGTGGATCCCAGCCACGGCCCCACACAACCTTAATAACATTCCAGCCCGCTCCACCAAAGATGGATTCGAGCTCTTGGATAATCTTTCCATTTCCGCGAACCGGACCATCTAGGCGTTGCAAATTACAGTTGATAACAAAGGTTAAGTTGTCTAACTTTTCACGAGTTGCAAGACCGATTGCACCCAATGTATCTACTTCATCAACTTCACCATCACCGAGGAAGGCCCACACATGTTGATCACTTGTATCTTTAATTCCACGGTTGTGTAAGTAACGGTTATAACGTGCCTGATAAATCGCATTCAGTGGTCCAATACCCATAGACACCGTTGGAAACTGCCAGAAATCTGGCATCAAACGTGGGTGAGGATAAGAAGAAAGTCCACCACCCGGATGTGAAAGCTCTTGGCGGAATCCATCGAGTTGGTCCTCAGTTAAACGACCTTCTAGAAATGCACGTGCATACATTCCGGGGCTTGCATGTCCCTGGAAGAAAATCTGATCTCCGCCACCTGGATGATCCTGTCCTCGGAAGAAGTGATTGAAACCAACCTCATACAGTGCTGCAGAAGATGCATAAGTTGAAATATGTCCACCAACTCCAACACCTGGACGTTGTGCACGGTGAACCAACATCGCTGCGTTCCAACGGTTGATGCGGCGAATCTTTCGTTCTAAGTCTTCATCTCCCGGAAACTTTGCTTCATGCTCAGGTGGAATCGTGTTGATGTAATCAGTGGTGCGAAGTGCTGAGATACCTACATTGCGCTCCTGCGCGTGATTCAAAAGATTAAGCATTAAGTAGCGAGCGCGGACTGGACCAGCGGCCTTGAGAGCGGCATCAAAGGAGGCTCTCCATTCAGCAGACTCTGTAGGGTCGGTATCGACTAACTGCTCAATATTGAGATCTGGCGCCTCGAAGTTTTCGCTCATGGGGTTATTCTCGCCCTTACTGCCCCGTAAGTGGAAATTGAGAGGGTGTGAAATAGAGCCTGTCCTCCTCTTGCGCTCGGAGCCTGCAAAGTGTGGACTTAGCCTGTGCCTACACGTATGGGATTGGCCAAGGATGACCTTGTTTTGGAGGTTGGTCGCGATAACGACTGTGATTCCACACTTCGAGATCAGATCATGGCTATTACGGGAACAACATTTTTAGAGGGATCAACATCTGAAGTTGTTGATGCTGTGATCATCTGGTGGCGTGATGGCGATGGAGATTTAGTTGATGAGTTGATGGATGGGCTGACCTATTTATCTGAAACGGGACCAATTTGGGTATTGACCCCAAAGGCTGGGCGAGCTGGCCATGTTGAACCAAGTGATATCCAAGATGCAGCACCAATTGCAGGCCTGAGTGTTACATCTACCATCGCGCTCGCAAAGGATTGGACCGCAACTCGATTAGTGGCACGTAAGGCGGGCAAGAGGTAAGTTTGCGACATGAGTTTAACAATTGGACAAGCAGCACCAGATTTTGAAATTGCAAATCAACATGGAGAAAAGGTTTCACTCTCCTCCTTTAAAGGGCAAAAAAATGTCTTGTTGATGTTTTATCCCTTCTCATTTACTGGAACCTGCACCGGCGAGCTGTGTGCCATACGCGATGATCTTTCATCATTTCAAAATGATGATCTTCAGCTGCTTGCTATCTCATGTGATTCTCCATTTACACAACGTGTTTTTGCAGAGCAAGAAAAGTATGAGTTCCCAGTTCTTTCAGATTTCTGGCCACATGGCGCAGTTGCAAAGTCATATGGTGTCTTTGAAGAGTCAAAGGGTTGTGCCTTGCGCGGTAGTTTCTTGGTCGACAAAGCTGGTGTTCTGCGCTGGGAAGTTAAGAATGGTTGGGCAGCGCGTGAGAACGCTGATTACAAGGCGGCTATCGCTGCTCTGTAAGCGTGATTTAGGAGATTGTGGGCTCGTAAGTTAAGATTTGGGTCTGCAAGATCGGGTGGTTAGCTCAGTGGTAGAGCGTCTCGTTTACACCGAGAATGTCGGGGGTTCGAAACCCTCACCGCCCACGTTTTGAAATAAAACTTAAGGAGCTCCATGAAGCCAGCCAAAATCGCCGATTATGGAATCACTGAAGAGTTTGGCTATCTACCTTCATCTGATCCGGCGCTATCTCTATCACCTGGAAATGAAGAGTGGGATCAATTTGGCAAGGATCTTCCCAAGTTATTAATGGGTACAAACTTTCGTCAAAGAGTTAAGAATCTTCCCCAATTCAATATTGGCAAGTTAAATGGCGAAGCTGAAATACAAAGAGCAATGTTGGTATTAAGTTATATCGGACAGGCGTACCAATGGAGTGAAAATGAGGCCGCCACAGTTATGCCCGCGGTTTTGGCTAAGCCTTGGTATGAGGTTGGACAATTAGTAGGTCGCCCGCCAATTCTTTCCTACCAAAGTTATGCCTCTGATAATTGGCGCAGATTTGATAAATCTGGTGCTATCGAATGTGGAAATATTGGATTACTGCAATGTTTTCTGGGTGGTCAAGATGAAGAATGGTTCATTTTAATCCATATTGAAATTGAGAAAAAAGCTGGTAAGGCGCTCAAGGCGATTGAACAAGCTCAAGAGGCGGTAATTTCAGGAGATGCAGAAAAGGTTGAAGCCGCTCTCATTAAGTTGCGCACAGCGTTAACTGCGATGTATGAAGTGTTAGGTCGTATGCCAGAACGATGCGATCCTTACATTTATTTTCACCGAGTTCGCCCATATATTTTTGGTTGGCGCAACAATCCTTCTCTGCCAGATGGTGTGGTGTATGAGGGAGTAGATCAGTACAAAGGAGTTGGGCAAAAGTTTCGTGGTGAAACCGGTGCTCAGAGCGCAATTATTCCTGCGATGGATGGTGTGTTGGGTATTGAGCATGAGAAGGATGAGTTGCGTGAGTACCTCATGGAGATGCGCACGTATATGCCTCCTGCCCATGTTGCCTTCATCCAAGCGGTAGAAGCCGGTCCTTCAGTGCGTAATTTCGTAACTTCTACCAAGAAAAACTCTTTAACTGAGGTCTTTAACGATTGTGTTGAATTAGTTGCAAACTTTAGAGCGATGCATTTGGAGTATGCCGGCACCTATATTCATGCTCAAGCCCAAGCGACCCCAGGAAACCCATCTGCTGTTGGAACTGGTGGAACGCCATTTATGGTTTATCTTCGTAAGCATCGGGATGA
>LIAM01000054.1 GCA_001438925.1 Actinobacteria bacterium BACL15 MAG-120619-bin91
TTGCGAATCGTTTACACAGCAATGCATGGAGTCGGAACTGAAACAATTCAAGGTGTCTTTCAGAAAGCGGGCTTTCCTGCACCCATTCTTGTCGAAGCACAAGCGGCTCCAGATCCAGATTTTTCTACGGTCGCCTTTCCAAACCCTGAAGAGCCAGGTGCTATTGATCTAGCGCTAGAAACTGCAAGAGCTTCAGATGCGCACTTAGTTATTGCCAATGACCCTGATGCAGATAGATGCGCTGCAGCGGTAAATGATCCTGCAACTGGGTGGCGCATGCTTCGTGGTGATGAATTGGGCGCAATTTTCGCTGAATCTATCGCTCGAAAGATTGATTCCGGGATCTTTGCCAACTCCATTGTTTCATCATCTATTGTTAAGAAGATCGCCGATTATTACAACCTAGAATTCAAAGAGACCTTGACCGGCTTTAAATGGCTGGCAAAGATTGAAAACTTAACCTTTGGTTACGAAGAAGCCCTCGGATATGCCGTCGATGCGATCACCGTTAATGATAAGGATGGGGTCTCAGCAGCGATTACCTTGGCACAGATTGCAACTGATTTAGCGGCACAGGGAAAAACTCTTTTGAATTTACTAGATGAGGTGTGGGCTCGACATGGTTTCCATGCAACTGAACAGATCTCAATTCGGTTGAGCGATCTCTCAAAGGTTGGAGTAATTCTTGGTGGTTTACGTAACAACCCACCACACGAGATAGCGGGCCGATCAGTCAGTTCAATCGATGATTTAGCATCCCCAACTGATGGATTACCACCTACCGATGGATTGCGAATCTGGCTAGATGGTGGTGTGCGCATCATCATCCGACCAAGCGGGACTGAGGCAAAGATGAAGTGTTACATTGAGGCAATTGAAAAGGATTCAAAGACCGCTCAACTTGTTTTGGATCAACTACGACCACCGCTTAAGGAATTATTATCGTGAGTTTTTACGGTTTAGTCGATGGCGGTGATGCCTCGCTAAAGAGCTACCTCAACAATCTTTCAGGTGTAGACCAGGTTGGCGCAGAGGCACGTGCTGCGATGCTTGCAACGCGCAGCATTAAGACAAGCTCTAAGCGTTGGGCCATCGACACCGCAATCACAATGGTGGATCTGACAACTTTGGAGGGTGCCGATACACCGGGCAAGGTAAAGGCGTTGTGCACTAAAGCGGTTCGCCCAGATCCAACTGATTCAACTGTTCCAAGCGTTGGTGCTGTTTGTGTCTACAACGACATGGTTTCCGTTGCTCGCACACACTTAGATTTGATTGGCGGGCAGCATGTTCCTGTGGCTGCGGTCTCAACCGCATTTCCTTCCGGTCGAGCATCGATGGTGGTCAAGATTCAAGATACACAAGATGCTATAGATGCAGGAGCCGCTGAAATCGATATGGTTATTGATCGGGGCGCATTTCTTGCAGGTCGCTATATCGATGTCTTTAATGAGATTGTGCAGATTCGCCAGGTATGTGGGGACAAAGCACACCTAAAAGTTATCTTTGAAACCGGCGAACTAGTGACCTATGACAATGTTCGCAAAGCCTCATTCTTGGCGATGGCAGCGGGCGCGGATTTCATTAAGACATCAACGGGTAAGGTAGCACCAGCTGCAACCGCCCCTGTTGTACTTGTGATGCTTGAAGCTGTGCGAGATTTTTATGAGATGACTAACGCTCGAATCGGTGTCAAGCCTGCTGGTGGAATTAGAAACACTAAGGATGCTATTAAACAATTAGTTTTGGTCAATGAAACCGTTGGACCAGATTGGCTCAATCCGAAGCTATTTCGTATTGGTGCTAGTGCTTTGCTTAATGATCTATTGATGCAACGCATGAAGATGGATGAAGGTTATTACTCAAGCCCTCAGTATGTGACGATGGATTAGTGGAGAAAACTATGAGCTTCGAATACGCCCCAGCACCTGAATCGCGGGCTTTGGTTTCAATCAAACCAAAGTACGGTCACTTCATTGGTGGAAAGTTTGTTGCAGGCGGTAAGCACTTTCCGACCATCAACCCTGCAACTGAAGAGGTTCTCAGTCAGATCGCACTTGCCGGTAAGGCTGAGGTCGATGCTGCAGTAAAGGCGGCTCGCAAGGCGTACACAACAACCTGGTCAAAGATGTCAGGCAAGGAACGTGGAAAGTACCTGTATCGAATCGCACGAATCATGCAGGAACGAGCGCGTGAATTCGCAGTGCTAGAGACCCTTGATAACGGCAAGCCAATCCGCGAATCCCGCGATACCGATATTCCATTGGCGGCGGCTCACTTTTTCTATCACGCCGGATGGGCGGACAAACTTGAGTATGCAGGTCTTGGAACTTCTCCCAAACCATTAGGAGTTGCAGGTCAAATTATTCCGTGGAACTTTCCGCTCTTAATGTTGGCGTGGAAGGTTGCACCAGCGTTAGCTACAGGAAATACAGTTGTCTTAAAGCCTGCAGAATCAACCCCGCTCACTGCTTTGCTATTTGCAGAGGTGTGCCAGCAGGCAGAACTCCCTGCAGGTGTTGTCAATATCCTTACTGGTGATGGTTCAACTGGAGCATTGATTGTTAATCATCCTGGAATCGACAAGATCGCATTTACCGGATCTACCGAGGTTGGAAAGATTATTGCTCGCGCAGTTGCATCTACCAATAAAAGCGTGACTCTAGAACTAGGTGGAAAAGCTGCCAATATTGTTTTTGATGATGCACCAATAGATGAAACCGTTGAAGGAATAATTAACGGAATCTTCTTTAACCAAGGACATGTGTGCTGCGCAGGATCTCGTTTATTACTGCAGGAAAATGTAGCTGAAGAAGTGCTACACAAATTGAAGAACCGAATGGAAAAGATTCGTGTTGGCGATCCAATGGATAAGAACACCGATGTTGGCGCAATCAACAGCAAGGAACAACTTGTAAAGATCACAGAACTTGCAGCTGCAGGTGATGCCGAAGGTGCCGAGCGCTGGAGTCCTCCATGTAATTTGCCAGCTAAGGGATTTTGGTTTGCGCCAACGATCTTTACCGGTGTAACCCAAGCACATCGCATCGCTCGCGAAGAGATCTTTGGTCCCGTCCTTTCAGTTCTAACCTTTAGAACTCCACAGGAAGGGATAGAAAAGGCTAATAACACCCCCTTTGGCCTATCTGCAGGCATCTGGAGCGAGAAGGGTTCACGCACCTTATGGGCTTCTCAACAACTCCGTGCAGGAGTCATCTGGGCTAATACATTTAATAAGTTTGATCCAACATCCCCATTTGGTGGATATAAGGAATCGGGGTGGGGTCGCGAAGGCGGACGTCACGGCCTGTCCGCATATTTGAAGGGAGTAAGCCATGAGTAATCGAATCGATGTTAAGAAAACTTACAAGCTATATATCAATGGCGCATTCCCACGCACCGAATCTGGTCGCACCTACGAGATAAAGAGTGCCAAGGGTGTCTTTGTTGCAAACCCATGCCTTGCATCTCGTAAAGATTTACGCGATGCCGTTGTTGCAGCACGTGCTGCACACTCAGGATGGAATAAGGCAACTGCATACAACCGTGGACAGATTTTGTATCGTATCGCTGAAATGCTTGAAGGTCGACGGGCGCAATTTGTTGATGAGATCATGCAGCTCACCGATGTAACAAAGGTTAAGGCTGAAAAGGAGGTTACCGATTCAGTTGATCGTCTCGTTTGGTATGCAGGGTGGACAGATAAGATCGCATCTCTTGCAGGTTCAACCAACCCTGTTGCTGGGCCATTCTACAACTTTACAATCCCCGAAAGTATGGGTGTCGTTGCAGCAATTGCACCTGAGACACCATCTCTTTTTGGATTCATTGATGTGGTAGCACCAATCATCACATCTGGTAATACTGTGGTTGTTTTAGCAAGTACTAAAGCACCACTATCTGCAATGACATTCGCTGAAGTTCTAGCAACTAGTGATCTCCCACATGGAGTTGTCAATATCCTGACCGGTAAAAAGGAGGAGATTGCACCTTGGATGGCATCTCACATGGATATTGATGCCTTGGATATCTCAGGTCTTCCAGCAAAGCAACATGGACCGATCAAGGTTGCAGGAGCTGAAAACTTAAAGCGGATTCACTCCTTTAAATCGGCAGATCCGGGTCGAATCATCGCCTTCATGGAGGCAAAGACTGTCTGGCATCCAATTGGTTTGTAGGAACGAGGACTATAAAGCCTATGGATTAATGGTTGTGAGCCACAACTGTTCAACACCGCTTACATCTAGATCTAGAGTTACTCGAACCTTTGCTGAATCCTCAAGGTCTAGTGGCTCAAGCTCCTTCAAAAATGCATCACGTCTGTCAACTAAAGTTTGACCACGTGCAGGACCTGCAGATGTATCGATAACAACATCAAACATTTCAGTTGTGAATAAATCTGGACGAATAACGCTTGCAACCGCTCCGTAATCACCTAAGGTAACTGGAGAAACACCAAGTCGTTCCATAAATGCCAAGGCAAGTGATCCACCAAATTGTGCAGCTGGATTACTTGAGTCTTGCATCTGTGTTGCTTGTTCCCGATTGATGCCGGGACGCATAAAGACATCTAACCCATACATCGTAATTGGTACGCCACTTTGGAAAACAATAGCGGCAGCCTCTGGATCATGCCAAATATTAAACTCTGCCGCAGCTGTTGCGTTACCTGCAGATGCCGATCCACCCATCAAAACAATTCGGTGAATCTTTTTAGCTGTCTCAGGAAAGGCACGCAAGAACAAGGCGATGTTTGTAAGTGGTGCTAAAGGTACAATCGTCACCGGATCCTTTGATTGTTCAATTAAATCTCTAAGTAGTTCAACAGCTGAACGAGAATCTACCTTTCGGGCAGAAGGTGCAATCCCTAAATCACCCATACCATCGGCTCCGTGAACGTACTCGGCGTATTGACTCTTACCTAGAAGTGGCTTTACCGCTCCTCGTGCAACTGGAATCTCTGGAGCACCTGCAGCATCTAGAACCTTTAAGGTATTAGCTACAACTTGATCAATATTTGTGTTTCCATCAACACACGTTATGCCCAATAAATTGATATCTGGATGAAGCGCAGCAAAAAGAACTGCGAATGCATCATCAACACCAGTATCTACATCCAGAATGATTGAAGTTTTACCCATAACCGCTAGCCTAGCGTTATGAGACCTTCGGTAATAGTTGTCGTAGGCAGCGCCATGATGGATTTAACCGCCTATGCAGATGTGCTTCCGGAGCCAGGTCAAACCCTAGCGGGGCAACTTTTTACGACCGGTTTTGGTGGCAAGGGCGCAAATCAAGCGGTTATGGCGGCCCACTGTGGAGCTCATGTACATTTCATTGGAAAGTTAGGAGATGATGTATTTGGCAAGGCAATTGGTGACAACTTTGTGAAGGTTGGGATTGATTCACGATTTGTAGAAACCAGCGCTACCCCTAACGGAGTTGCACATATTTGGGTCGATGGTGCTGGTGAAAATAGAATCATCATTATTCCGGGAGCAAATCATGAGATTGAAATAATCAAGGCGGTCGAAGCGATTAATTCAATTGAGGACTTGGCAATAGTCGTTGCACAGTGTGAGATTAAGCAAGAGGTAACGCTTGCAGCATTTAAAGCAGCAAAGGCTCGTGGATGTACAACTATTTTAAATCCTGCACCATACCAACAATTATCAGCGCAATTACTTCAACTGACAGATTGGCTTATTCCTAATGAGACGGAGTTTCGCGAACTTCATGGAGCTTTGCCATCAAGTGACGAGATTTTGAAAAGCTTTAGACCAGGTAAAAGCACCATTGTTACATTAGGCGGTGAGGGTGCTGTGTATATAAGCCCGTCAGCAGAACTACACCGTGTTAGCGCACCAAAGGTTACAGCTATTGATACGACAGGGGCGGGAGATGCTTTTGTTGGCAGCTTTGCTTATGCAATAGCAAGTGGTAAAGATCCCATCGAAGCTATGAAATTTGGAGTCAAAATCGCATCCTTTAGTGTGACTAGAAAAGGTGCTCAATCCTCTTATCCAGATCAAACAGAGATAGCCACACTTTCGTAACCACGCAAAACAAAGGTAGGTCGTCGAATCGGTTCTGAGGCCAATTGCATCGTTGGATACTTCTGCCATAGAGCGGGTAATGAAACGCTCATCTCTAGACGGGCCAGTGGTGCACCTAAACAGAAGTGAATCCCCGCACCAAAGCCAATATGTGGGTTTGGATCACGGGTTAAATCCATGGTTTCAGGGGCTGAAAACACTGTTTCATCACGGTTTGCTGAACCTATAAGGGCTGCAATCTTTTCGCCTTCCTTGATTGCAACTCCCCCAATCTCAGTATCAGCCGTTGCGGTGCGTTCAAACAGGTGAAGAGGTGCATCAAAACGCATGAACTCTTCTATTGCGGTATTTGTTATCTCTC
>LIAM01000055.1 GCA_001438925.1 Actinobacteria bacterium BACL15 MAG-120619-bin91
CCCTTGTGCTTCATCAATGAATCCTTACAAGGTATTGAGGATGCCGATTAGCGCTGTTGTTCCGGCTGCGATGAAGAAGATCGCAAGTGGGACCCAGCCAAAGATTCGGTAAGGCGTGATCTTGTTATCTTTCAGGCCAGTCTCATTTTCTCTGCTCATAGTGTGAAGGGTAGCGATTTTGAATGGCAATTTCATCTCTAACTGAGCGGCGATCTACTACCCTTTATTTATGAATCAACTCCTGGCCAAGGCACGTTATGCGGTATTTATCCCTGCTATTGCATCAATTCTGGGAGCGTTGCTACTGATGTTCCAAGGATCGATTGCGATGGTGACGACGATCATCGATGTGGTCACGCAGGGCACCAAGTTGAAGTTAACTATTGTGGAGATTTTGACCGCGGTTGATGCGATCTTGCTAGGAACAGTTCTTTTAGTTATTGGCTATGGCCTGTACGAGCTGTTTATTGATGAGGATCTTGAGGTTCCACTGTGGTTACAGGTTCAAGATTTAGATGATTTAAAGTCAAAGTTGATTGGTGTTGTAGTTGCAATTATCTCGGTGATCTTTGTTGGTGTGTTTGTAGATACCAACCGTGCCTCTGATGTTATTTCCTATGGTGTTGGTGCAGGAGCGATGGTGACAGGGCTTGCCATTTTTGCCTTTGCTACCCGCAAGGAACCTTCAGAGAAGAAGCAGCGTGTAAAGGGCGGCGCGCCAGCGGCTTAAGGAGAGTTTGTAGTTGGATTTCTACGAGTAGGTTGGCTCTTCCTCACCAAGTGTGACAGAGGCTGCATCGACTCCCCAGGTGTTGTCGATCTTTGAGAGTGTGTACTCCATCGGGTATTTCTGACCTGCTGTGTCGGTGACTTGGACAGCAAAGAGAAAGAGTTCACCTTGTTTGGTGCAATCACCGATTGTGTATGAACGGGTGCTTAAGAGAAATCCATAGTTGGTCACGATGATTGCAATAAATTGTTGCAAGCTGCTGCGGGTTTTGAAGGATTCAGAGGCAAAGCTATAGGCGGTTTCAGGATCTTCATTGGTAAAGGCATCGAGTTGGCCCATGATCCACGCGCTGCCCTGGTCGTCCTCTGCGTTACTGCAGGTGGGTTGAGCAGGGTTAGATTGTTGTGGTTGTTGTGCAACGGGATCTGAGGATGAACAAGCAGAGAGTAAAAGGGTGATGGTGACAGCAAGTGCAGCAGAGCGCATCGTTGATCTAGCCATCTTTGAATGTGCTCCTAAAGATTAATTGCTGCCAATTACATATTGTTTCAGCGCTTGATTTTCAATAGAGATCTCATTGAGATGGTGTTTGACCACATCTCCGATGGAGACGATGGAGAGCAGATTGCCATCGGCATCTACAACAGGGACGTGGCGGATGCGCTGCTTGGTCATCATCTCCATGACTTCAGAGACTGTTGCATCGGAGGTGCAGGTGTGTACACCAACTGTCATGAGGTCGCGTACGTGGAGATCTTCGATCATGTCGAGTTTGCCTGGCATTGCTCGGACAATGTCGCGTTCAGAGACAATTCCATCGATCGACTTGCCATCAAATGACACGACCATGGCGCCGATGTGAAAGGTGTTGAGAGATTCAACTAAGTGCTTTACCGTGTCATGCGCTGAGATTGTATGAACGCGCTTGCCTGCAATGAGGGTTTGGATTTTCATTCTTTCTCCTAACCATGAAGTGTCTAGATACTTCTCTTGGTGAGGGGAAAAAGCAATAGGTCGGGCTGGGTTACTTCTGCTTGAGGTGCTCGGCGGCGTCGGCAAAGCCTTCAGCCTCGAGCTTTGCGATCAGGTCGGCCTTAACAGCCTTAACAACATTGTGAGTGCCGTTGCAGTTTTTCTCTGGATCTGTTGTGTACCCACACTGGCATGCGCCCATGGTTGTGCTCCTCGTTAGTTGTTGGGGTAACTGTAGTTGCTTTGCGGTGGGAATCGAACCCACGACCGACTCTTCCGTTAAAAGAGCGCTTTGACGGTGCCCTTATGCGCCTTTCCTAAAGCTTTGTCGCATGTCCATAGTTGAGATTTACTCACAGTCGCTGTTGCGCTAATCAATGCATCAGGCAGGGAGATGTTGGAGTTTGCTCGGATTTGCGCAGCTAGGACAGCGATTCCTGAGTCTATGTCTATGACTTCATGAACTGATTTTTTGATAGCGGTCAGCATTTGCTGGCCAATCGCAGCGCTGACGCGATGTGGAGCGATTAGAGCCTCGGTGAGTGTCAATGCGGAGATGAAGTACTCATGTTTTGCAGTTAGAGATCTACGGACTGATTCATGGTGCTGATCCTTGGGAGAAAGCAGGGCAATAAGAACTGATGAGTCAAGAACTACTCTGGCCACATCCTGCTCCGTTCCTTCTTGAGATCAAAGTTGTCATAAATTGAGCCAGCTACAGCTATTAATTCAGCAAAGGGATGAGAATCGTTGTCTATTTGATTGATTAAGATCTTTCCATCTTTCACTTCAAAGCTCACAGGGTCTCCCGGTTCTAAACCGATTTCTCGCAGAATATCGATAGGGACTGTCACTTGATTCTTGTCGCTGAGCTTGCTTGTGGATGTGCGGCCCCGACGTTGTGACTTTTGGGCAGGCAATTTCCTTGAACCCTTAGCCTTTACCTTAGTTGTCATAAGTAAAGGTTAACACATGGTGCGCGGTTGGGTCCGCCTTAAGGCATGACCAATCCGCCATCGACGGGAACTGTAACTCCTGTGACATAACTTGATGCATCGCTAACTAGCCAGATCAGGGTTGCTGCTAACTCTTCGGGATCTCCCAGGCGACCAGCGGGTGCAACATCTTTAATCATCTCTACCATTTGCGGTGGCAGCTCATCGCTCATCTCAGATGGGAAAAATCCTGGGGCGAGCGCGTTAACGCGAATGTTTTTGCGTCCTGTCCATTGTGTTGCAAGGTCGCGGGTTAATCCAATTAGCCCTGCTTTGCTGGATGCATAGGCAGCTTGTGGCAGACCTTGCGGTTTGATTCCGAGGATGCTGGAGATATTAACGATTGCACCACCATTGGTGTTTGCGCGGGCAAAGGCTTGGGCCATCCAATATGCACCGAAGAGGTTTACATCGATGACCGCTCTGTACTGTTCAGGGGTCTCCTTAGTTGCAGGGATTGCGGTTCCAACACCTGCGTTGTTAACCAAGATGTCGACATGGCCAAAGGAGTTAACAGCGTGTGCAATAAGGGCATCACATTGTTCTGGTTGTGTGACATCTGTTTGCAGTGCGGTGAATTTGCGGCCAGCTGCTTCAACTAGTGCGCCGGTGGATGCGAGGCGATCGATGCGACGGGCGCCGAGAACAACATCTGCGCCAGCTTCTGCAAGGGCTTTAGCAAAGGCAACTCCAAGACCTGATGATGCGCCGGTAACAACAGCGACCTTGCCATCTAAACGAAATCGGTCCATGACGCTCATGATCTCTCCTCAAAACGGGTAATAGTGCGTAGGCTTACAGGTATGGACTTTAACCTAAGCGCCAAGACATATGAATACGCCGCGAAGTTGCAGGCTTTTATGGATTCCGAGGTCTTTCCGGCCGAGAGCATCTATGAACATCAGCGGGCACAGTTAGCAGCTGCGGGTAAGCCTCATGGGGTTCCGGCTGTGGTGGAGGAGTTAAAGGTAAAGGCGCGGGCGTTGGGGTTATGGAATCTGTTCTTGCCTCATAGCACCGACCCGCATCATGGGTTAAGTGTTACCGAGTATGCGACGCTGGCAGAGATAACAGGGTGGTCACCAGAGCTAGCGCCTGAGGCGATCAACTGCGCAGCACCTGACACCGGCAACATGGAGCTGCTGGATATGTTTGGCACCCCTGAGCAAAAGAAGATGTGGCTAGAGCCCTTGTTAGATGGACGGATTAGATCAGGGTTTGCAATGACCGAGCCTGATGTTGCATCAAGTGATGCGCGAAATATTCAGACATCGATTGTGCGAGATGGCGATCACTATGTAATTAACGGTGTGAAGTGGTGGACCACAGGTGCGATGGATCAGCGCTGTGCGATTTTGATTGTTATGGGAAAGACAAATCCAGATGCGGCAGATCATCAGCAACAGTCGATGGTGTTGGTTCCGATTGATACACCGGGTGTAACGGTGGAACGCAACCTAACCGTCTTTGGTTATGTAGATCAACATGGACATGCCGAAGTTTCATTTAAGAATGTACGGGTTCCGGTAACAAATCTTGTCGGAGCAGAGGGCGAAGGGTTTGCCTTAGCGCAGGCGCGTTTGGGGCCAGGGCGTATTCATCACTGCATGCGTGCAATTGGAATGGCAGAGCGGGCTTTATCTTTGATGATTAAGCGATCGATGGTGCGTGAAACCTTTGGTACAACCTTGGTTAAGCAGGGTGTGATTCAGGAATGGATTGCAACTGCGCGCATCGATATCGAACAAGCGCGCTTATTGGTGTTAAAGGCTGCCTGGATGATCGACACCGTGGGTGCAAAGGGTGCGCGAAAAGAGATTGCAGCGATCAAGGTTGCGGTGCCACAAATGGCAGAGCGCATCATTGACCATGCGATTCAAAGTTATGGTGGAGCAGGTGTCAGTCAGGACACACCATTGGCTGCGATGTATGCCGGGATTCGTACCTTGCGCATCGTTGATGGGCCAGATGAGGTGCATATCCGCGATATTGCACGGTTAGAGATCAAGCCTTATTTAGCATGAAGGATTTAACACCCGTAAGGGATGAGGATCGCTTTGATGTTGAGCGGATGCATGCCTGGCTACGGCCATTTATTGGTGTGGATGTGTTGCCCGAGGTTCAACAGTTTCGAAGTGGTGCATCAAATCTGACATATCTGTTGCAGTATCCAGATCTGGAATTGGTGTTGCGCAAGCCTCCGGTAGGAATGAAGGCGGCATCGGCCCACGATATGAAACGTGAGTTTTTGATTCAGTCTCGGTTGCAACCGGTCTATCCCCTAGTGCCATCGATGATCGCTTTGTGTGATGATCAAAGTGTGATGGGCTCTGATTTTTATGTCATGGAAAGGGTTGTCGGAGATATCTTTCGGCGCGATGTTCCAGAAGGAGTAACCGCTGGTGATGTTTCAGTCATGGCCGATTCTTTGATTAATGGTTTGGTACAGCTGCATGCGGTGGATGCCTCGATATTGGCCGAACTCAATAAAGGTCCTGGTTATGTGCAGCGACAGGTTGAAGGTTGGTCAAAGCGTTATCGCAACGCCTTAACCGATGATGTTCCCAATGGTGAAAAGGTAATGGCATGGCTGGAAGCCAACCGTCCTGATGATGTTGCATCCTGCGTGATTCATGGTGATTGGCGGATCGACAATGTGGTCTTTGATTTACAGCAGGCACGCATTGTCGGAGTTTTAGATTGGGAGTTAGCAACTGTTGGCGATCCGTTGATGGATTTAGGATCAGCCCTTGCCTACTGGGTAGATCGTGATGATGATCCCGGCTTTGCCGCGCTTCGTCGACAGCCAAGTCATTTGCCAGGGATGCCAACGCGGGATGAGTTTGTTGCCAAGTATCTAGAAAAGAGCGGTGTGCGCTGTGATGATTTTACTTTTTACGAGGTATTTGGATTGTTCCGCTTAGCTGTGATTATTCAGCAGATTTGGGCCAGGTACCGTGCAGGGCAAACCACTAATCCGGCTTTTGCTGGTTTTGGTGATGCCTGCAATACCTTGGTGAATCGAGCAGAGAGCAAACTTTCTTAAGGTAATTGTTTCTTGGATTGAAAATGATTTTTACCCTTTTTATAAACAGCGATGATCTTGATCTGTGCCACATTATGCGGAGGTGTTGTTAGCGGATTACTTTCCAGAATCATCAAATCAGCCTGCATTCCAACTGCGATACTGCCAAAGCGATTTTCATTAAAGTTTTGATAAGCAACTCCATGGGTGTAAAAAGACAGGCTTTGTTCAAGAGAGATGCTTTCCTGTGGGCTCCAACCATGTACTGGTTGGCAATCTGCGGTCTGTCGGTGGGTAGGAACAGCTAACGCCTTTAACGGCAGGTGCGATGTCACGGGCCAATCGCTGCCATATGCAATCTGTGCACCCGATGCGATCATTGAAGCTAACTGATACTGCTGATCGTTGCGATCATCACCGATGCGCGGTGCGATCAGCTTTGAGTTCATGGGATCTAGATACATCCA
>LIAM01000056.1 GCA_001438925.1 Actinobacteria bacterium BACL15 MAG-120619-bin91
TACATGCAGGATGATGTTTTGTCTGAGGACAAACTTGTTCCTGAAGGTATCGAAGGCAAGGTTGCATTCCGTGGCTCCGTTGCCGAAGTTGTACATCAACTCGTTGGTGGAGTTCGTTCAGGTATGGGTTATGCAGGAGCCCCAGATATCGAAACCCTGCGACGTGAAGGTCGCTTAATTCAAATTACGGCGGCGGGTTTGCAGGAGAGCCACCCACATGATGTGGCACATGTTGCTGATGCACCGAACTATCAGAGGAAGGGCCGCTAATGAATAACATCGAAATCGCCCCAGGAAAGCGCGCTCGCACCGCGTACTCCTTTGATGACATTGCGATTGTTCCTAGCCGCCGAACTCGTGATCCTGAAAATGTCTCTACTACCTGGCAGATCGATGCTTATAAGTTTGATCTACCGATGCTGGCAGCCCCAATGGATTCAGTGGTTTCACCTGAAACCGCCATCACCATTGGAAAGCTTGGGGGATTGGGAGTTCTCAACCTTGAAGGTTTGTGGACCCGTTATGAGGATCCCCGAATTCCACTGGGAGAGATCGCATCGATGCCAGATAAGCATGCAACAAAGCGCATGCAGGAAATTTACAGCGCACCAATTCGTCCAGAGTTAATCAAAGATCGAATTCAGCAGATTCGCGACGCTGGTGTGACGGTTGCTGCATCCTTGTCACCAGCGCGGACTGCAGAGTTTCACAAGGCGGTTATTGCAGCAGGTGTAGATATCTTCGTGATCCGTGGAACAACTGTTTCGGCAGAGCATGTTGCAGCGGAAGAAGAAGCGCTAAATTTAAAGAAGTTTATTTATGAATTAGATGTACCAGTAATTGTTGGCGGAGTTGCAACATCAAATGCAGCGTTGCACTTAATGCGCGCAGGTGCAGCTGGTGTTCTAGTGGGCTTTGGTGGAGGAGCCGCTCACACAACTCGCAAGGTATTAGGTGTTGAAGTGCCTATGGCATCTGCAGTTGCAGAGGTTGCTGCAGCACGTCGCGAGTACCTGGATGAATCAGGTGGACGTTATGTTCATGTGATCGCAGATGGTTCAGTTGGCCGCAGCGGAGATATCGCAAAGGCGATTGCATGTGGCGCAGATGCTGTAATGATGGGATCACCACTTGCAAAGGCTGTTGAATCACCAGGACTTGGTTGGCACTGGGGATCAGAGGCGCACCACTTAGTTCTTCCACGTGGTGAGCGGGTAAATGTTGGAACCGTTGGAACGCTAGAGGAGATCTTGCTCGGTCCTTCACATACATCAGACGGTTCAATGAACTTGTTTGGTGCGCTACGTCGTGCAATGGCGACCTGTGGCTACTCTGATGTTAAAGAGTTCCAGCGCGTAGAGGTTCTTATTCATCGTGGCTGAGCTTGGCGGAGTACTGGTCGTTGATTTTGGTGCGCAGTACGCACAGTTAATCGCCAGGCGTGTTCGTGAAGCCCATGTTTTTTCAGAGATAGTTCCATCCTCAATAACTGCCGCTGAAGTAAAGGCTAAAAATCCATCTGCAATTATCTTGTCGGGCGGACCTTCTAGCGTTTATGCCGACAGTGCTCCAAAGATTGATGAAGCCATCTTTACATTAGGTATCCCTGTCTTTGGTATTTGTTACGGCTTCCAAGCGATGGCTGCAGCCCTTGGCGGAGTTGTAAGTCAAACAGGTAAATCCGAGTTTGGTCGCACAGATACAACTGTTGTGACAACATCTAAATTATTTGCAGGGCTTCCAGCACAGCAAAAGGTCTGGATGTCTCATGGTGATGCTGTCTCACAACCACCAGCCGGATTTTCTATCTCCGCTTCAACTTCAGATACACCGATAGCCGCCTTTGAAAATGAAAGCGGTCTCCTGGCTGGCGTGCAGTTCCATCCCGAGGTTTTGCACAGCGAGCATGGTCAAGCTATTTTGCGCAACTGGTTAGTCACTATCGCCAAGTGCGATGCAACCTGGACAACTGCAAATATCGCAGAGACTGAAATCGCAAAAGCAAGAGCGGTCATCGGCAACAAAAAGGTAATTTGTGGTTTATCTGGTGGAGTTGATTCAGCCGTAGCTGCAGCGATCATTCAAAAGGCTGTTGGTAATCAATTAACATGTGTTTTTGTAGATCATGGCTTATTACGCAAAGGCGAGGCTGAACAGGTCGAGCGTGACTTTGTCGCATCTACTGGAGTTCAATTAGTAGTCATTGATGCTAAGAAGCAGTTCTTGGATGTCTTAAAGGATGTTACAGATCCTGAGGAAAAGCGAAAGATCATTGGCCGCGAATTTATTCGTTCATTTGAAGCCGCTGCGCGGGATATCGCTTCAGGTGGAGATGTTGAGTTTTTAGTTCAAGGAACCTTGTATCCAGATGTTGTTGAATCTGGTGGCGGAACAGGTACAGCAAATATTAAGTCTCATCACAACGTTGGTGGCTTACCTGATGATCTGCAATTTACTTTAGTAGAACCACTTCGCACCTTGTTCAAGGATGAGGTTCGCCAAGTCGGTTTAGAGCTTGGATTGCCTGAGGAGATTGTGTGGCGACAGCCATTCCCGGGTCCTGGACTTGGTATCCGCATTATTGGTGCCGTTACACAGCAACGTTTAGATCTACTGCGTGAAGCTGATGCCATTGCTAGAGCCGAGTTAAAATCTGCTGGGTTAGATCGAGATATTTGGCAGTGCCCAGTGGTCCTCTTGGCCGATGTTCGAAGTGTTGGGGTTCAAGGCGATGGCCGCACATATGGTCACCCCATAGTTTTACGCCCCGTTTCATCGGAGGATGCGATGACCGCCGATTGGTCACGTGTGCCTTACGAGGTACTTGAAAAGATTTCTACACGGATAACCAATGAGGTTCGCGAGGTCAATCGGGTAGTACTTGATGTTACGAGTAAGCCACCTGCCACCATTGAATGGGAATAATTTAAGGGTTTTCTCAGGGTTTCGACTTACCATTTTTCCATGCCCAGGAGAGTCAATGTGAAGCTTTTAGTAATTGCAGCTCTTGCAATCTCTGTAACTCTCTCTCCCTCCGCCTTTGCTGAGCCAAAAGGAAAATCTGCAAAACCGGTGAAATTTTCATCTGTAAAGTGCAAACCTACAAAGGCGGTTGGACACACACCTCGATCAGTAGCACCCGCTGAAAAACTTCCTCGGAGAATTGCACGAACATTTACCTTTGAAACTAATTGTGGAAGCATCGTTGTATCAACTGTTGGAGCAAGGGCACCAATCACAATCACACAGTTAGCAACACTTGCACGTGGTGGTTACTTCAATAACTCGCTGTGCCATCGCTTAACTAACCAAGGCCTCTATGTACTTCAGTGTGGAGATCCAACAGCTACTGGTAGTGGCGGACCAAACTTCACGTACCGTGATGAAAATCTTCCAAATGAAGGTTTGAATAACTATCCAGCTGGCACCGTTGCGATGGCAAACTCAGGTCCCGGAACAAATGGAAGTCAATTCTTCTTAGTCTTTGCAGATACAACATTGGGCGCTAATTACACGATCTGGGGCACAGTTACTCAAGGTCTAGAGATTGTTAAAGCGATTGCAAGGGCTGGCGTAAAAGGTGGCGGTGCAGATGGTGCACCTAATCAAGCGATCGCAATAAAGCGAGTTATCGTTACAAACTGAATTTAATTTACCAAATAGTTTTAAGCTGTATGTACAATTTTGAAGGCTTCAGCGATTCGACCTTCAGGAAGTCCGCCCATACCTGCATTGCGCTGACCCCATTCACGAACCATATTCTCTAACTCTTTGTTGTGAGCGGTTTGAGATGCGTGAGCATGTAAAGCAGCTATTTTCAAATCAAATGTGTCGGTGATATCTACCCAGTGATCAGGGTGTGCAAAGCCAGAGACCCATACCTCTTTCACTCGCCAAGGTTGTAGCCCCTCATTATCAAGCAAATCGGTAAAGGCAAATGGGTTACGGGCATCGGGATACACCGCTTGAATCGTTGCTTCTCCCGCTGCAAGGTGATCTGGATGGCTTGCACCGATGCGATCCCAGTTTCGCTCAGGACTTTGGCACACAATTCGATCTGGTTTGGAAATACGAATCTGCCGCACAATATCTTTGCGAAGTTCAATAGTTGGCTCTAGATGTCCATCTACATAATTTAAAAAGGTTATGTCAGTTACGCCGATAGCTGCGCCTGCTGCACGTTGTTCACGTTGACGGATTGCTGGCATCTCCTCCTTTGTAAAGCCAGACTCTTCTCCACCTTGATCGCCATTGGTACAAAAGACGTAAGCGACTTCAATCCCCTTTTTTACCCATTGGGCGATTGTTCCCGATGCGCCAAAATCGGAATCATCAGGGTGGGCGCTAACGACCAAAACTCGCTTGATCTCGGTATCTGCGATCGGTTCCATCTCTGAAGCCTAATAGACTCGTCCTCATGACTGAAATCGATCCACTCATTGAGGGACTTAACCCTCAACAGGCGGAGGCGGTAACTCATTCAGGTGGACCACTACTGGTGGTTGCAGGTGCAGGATCGGGAAAGACTCGAGTTTTAACTCGCCGAATCGCATACTTAATGTCTCGCAGAGATGTAGCGCCCTATCAAATTCTGGCAATCACCTTTACTAATAAGGCAGCTGGCGAGATGAAGGAGCGTGTAGCAGAGCTGGTAGGGCCAATTGCAAAATCCATGTGGGTCTCAACCTTTCACTCAGCATGTGTTCGCATACTGCGCCAGGAAGCAACCCGACTTGGGTATAGCAACTCATTTAGTATCTATGACTCCGCAGACTCCAATCGGTTAATCACAATTGTTGCAAAGGAGCTGAACTTAGATCCAAAGCGATATCCCGCTCGTCAATTTCAGTCAATGATTTCCAACGCTAAAAATGAGTTGCTGGGCCCGCAGGATTACCTCAACGCCACCACTAATCAATTTGAGCAGGTTGTGGCCGATGTTTATGCGGTGTATCAACAAAGATTAATGCGCGCTAATGCGATGGATTTTGATGACCTTATTTTAAAGACGGTTGAAGTACTGCAACGTTATCCAGAAGCAAAGGCACGATTTAGATCCCGGTTCCGGCATGTTTTAGTTGATGAGTACCAAGATACAAACCATGCTCAATACATCCTGGTTAAGGAGCTAGTAGGCACAGATCTAGAGGGCCAGCCTCCCGCTGAATTGTGTGTGGTGGGTGATGCAGACCAATCTATTTACGGCTTCAGAGGAGCAACGATTCGAAATATCATGCAGTTCGAATTGGATTACCCAAAGGCCCGAACGGTACTGCTAGAGCAAAACTATCGATCAACACAGAATATTTTGAATGCAGCAAACGCTGTCATTACTAAAAATGAAAGTCGCAAGGAGAAGAACTTATGGTCTGATGCAGGTTCTGGGACACCACTAGTCGGATATGTCGCCGAGAGTGAACATGATGAAGCAAACTTTATAGCTGATGAGATTAGATCACTTCAGCGAGAAGGTGCTTCTACACCTGGTGATACCGCCATCTTTTACCGAACAAATGCGCAATCTCGTGTCTTTGAAGAGGTTTTTATGCGTAGCGCCCTTCCCTACAAAGTTGTAGGTGGTCTTCGATTCTACGAGCGTCGCGAAGTAAAGGATTTGCTCGCATATTTACGGGTTTTGGCAAATGCAGAAGATGAGATCTCACTACGTCGAATCATCAACGTTCCAAAGCGAGGTATCGGTGATACCTCTCTTGATTACATTGATCTTTATGCAACTCAGAACAACATCTCTTTTTGGCAAGGCTTGCTTCGCTGCAGTGAGATCGGATCAGTTCCTGCACGTGCGGCACAAGCGATTAATGAGTTCACCTCAATGATTACCGCACTAAGTGTGCTAGTTGAGGCAAAGACCAAGCCATCAGTAATTGTTGAAGCAGCCCTTGAACAATCTGGATTACTGAAAGAGCTTGCAGACAGCACCGATCCACAGGATGAGGTTCGTGTTGAAAACCTCAAGGAGCTTGTTGCAGTTTCTATGGAGTATGAGGAAAGACCTTTTGAAGAGCTAGGTGAGGATGAGGAGATTTCACTTGCAGGCTTTTTAGAAAAGGTTTCACTGGTGGCAGATGCAGATGAGATTCC
>LIAM01000057.1 GCA_001438925.1 Actinobacteria bacterium BACL15 MAG-120619-bin91
TGAGCGCATGTATATGATTTTGCAGGATGCAAAAAAGTTGTCCTGGGCAGATCAAGAGTTTGCCGCAATTCTCAAAGCACCTCCTGCACCTCCACGTGTTGATCCTTGGCGCAGAACCTCAGGAATGCACAAGATTAAGAAACGGGATCAATTGGCGGTGATTAAAACCTTATGGACCGCCCGCGATGCGATAGCTTCTCAACAGGATATGGCACCAGGAAAACTTCTCAATGACTCTGCCATCATTGAACTTGCAATCTCCGTGCCAACCAATAAGAAAGAGTTTGAAAAGTGCCTACGTCCTTTAGGGCTACGTGCCCGCTGGTTAGAAAACCTTCAGCTGTGGCTAGATTCAATCGCAACCGCTATTGCACTACCTGAAGAGCAATGGCCAGCGATGCGAACAAGCGCTGACACCTTGCCTCCCATTAAGTTGTGGCGTGATAAGTTTCCTGAAAAGTTTGCGCCGCTTTCTCATGCACGTGCGGCGATCGAGGTAATTGCTCAAGAAAATGAGATTCCAGTTGAAAATCTCATCACCCCTGAATATGTTCGTCGCCTCTGCTGGAGGCCACCTGTCGGAGCAACAACAATCCTGTCACTTCCCGAGGTTGCTCACGCCTTGTTGGAACTTGGGGCTCGCCAGTGGCAGATCGATTTAGTTGCACCCGCACTGGCGGCGGCGCTACTTGAGCGTGAACCAATCCCTACTGAGGTAGCTCACACCACGGTCGATGAGGTGCAATCAGGAGTGTCGCAAACCCTTACCGACGAGTAACATATCTCTCATACCTAACAAAGGATGAACCATGTCTCGCACCGTAGTTCTCGTTGATGCTGTTCGTACCCCATTTGGAAAGGCCGGCGGTATGTACGCCGGAACTCGCGCAGATGATCTTATGGTTCGCGCCATACGTGGATTATTAGAACGCAATCCAAAGATTGATCCCGCCTCTATTGAGGATGTGGCTATCGCAGCAGCGACTCAGACCGGTGATCAAGGAATGAATATCGGACGCAGCGCAGCTTTGTTATCAGGTTTACCAAATACCGTTCCGGGTTACTCAATTGATCGCTGGTGTGCAGGGGCGCTGACAGCTGTCACAACTATTGCAGGTGCTATCGCAATGGGCACAAATGAGATTGCAATCGCTGGTGGAGTTGAGCACATGGGCAACCATCCAATGGGTGAGGGTATGGATCCAAACCCTCGCTACCTCGCAGAGCGCATTGTTGAACAGGATGCACTTGCTATGGGTGCAACAGCTGAACGCTTACATGATCGCTTTCCACAATTGACTAAGGAGCGCGCAGATCGTTATGCGATGAGCTCACAGTTAAAAACAGCAAAGGCGTATGCGGATGGAAAGATTCAGCGAGATTTAATTCCAACAGCGGCTCGCAGCGCAGAGCTTGGATGGACAGTTGCTACCGCCGATGAAGCTCCACGTCCGCAGACAACAATGGAGGGGCTGGCAGGACTTAAGACCCCTTTCCGTCCTTCAGGGCGAGTAACACCGGGCAACTCTGCAGGACTCAATGATGGAGCAACAGCGGCCTTGCTCGCCAGTGAAGAGAAGGCGCTTGAACTTGGTTTAACTATTAAGGCAAAGATGCTCACCTACGCATTTGCTGGTGTTGAGCCAGAAATCATGGGGTATGGACCAGTGCCATCAACCCTGAAGGCGTTGAAGCAAGCTGGATTGAAGATTGAAGATATTGGTGCCTTTGAAATCAATGAAGCTTTTGCGGTACAAGTTATTGCCTTCTTGGATCACTTTGGAATTGCAGATGATGATGTGCGAGTTAATCCTTACGGTGGAGCGATCGCAGTTGGTCACCCACTTGCATCATCGGGAGTGCGTCTCATACTCAATCTTGCACGCACCTTTGAAGCACAACCAGAGGTCCGTTATGGAGTTACAACAATGTGTATCGGTTTAGGCATGGGCGGAACCGTTATCTGGGAAAACCCACACTTTAAGGGAGCTAAGTAATTATGAGCGCAGATATCACTCTTCCAGCGGGAGCACCTGAAGAGGTTGTTACCAATGCATTAGTTCGCGATATTGATCTCTCCGCTTTTGGTGGCAAAGGATCAATGGCGCTCATTACCTTAGATAACGGACATGATCACAACCGTCCTAATACCTTCGGTCCTCAATCTGTTAAAGCACTTGATGCGGCAATTACAGATGCGCTAGGCCGCAACCCTGCAGCGATTGCAATCACTGGCAAGCCATTTATCTTTGCCGCCGGAGCAGATCTTTCCGCGTTGTCATTTTTAAATGATCGCAATCAATCTCTTGCTATTGGAAAGCTTGGACATGATGTTTTCCGTCGTCTAGGCGAAAGCTCAATTCCTACCTTTGCCTTTATTAATGGTTTAGCACTCGGCGGCGGTCTAGAGGTAGGTCTTCACTGCCATTACAGAACAGTGGCAACAACCGCATTTACCGCTCTGCCTGAAGTTTTCCTTGGACTTGTTCCAGGTTGGGGCGGTGCAACAATTTTACCTAAGTTAATCGGGCCAGAGCGCGCAGTTCAGGTAATTATGCTCAACGCTCTTAACAACAACACCATGATGAAGGCTAAGGATGCGCTGAAGCTTGGCGTTGTAGATGCTATGTACGAACCAGCTGATTTTCTAGAGCGTTCTATTGGTTTTGCAGTTGGTGTTCTCAACGGCACAACCAAGATCGAGCGTGCCGATTACAGTAATGATCCTGCATGGGAAAGCGCTCTTGCAACAGGTAAGGCTGCTGCGCTCAAGAAGTATGGTGGTGCGACTATCGCATCTCCATTTAAAGCACTTGAGCTTATTGCAGCAGCTAGAACCAACACATTAGCTCAAGGTTTTGATGCCGAGGATCAAGTCCTTGCCGATCTAACAATGTCAGATCCCCTACGTGCCTCCTTGTATGCATTTAATTTGATACAAAAGAAGCGCAAAAAAGTTGAAGGAGCACCTAAGCCTGCACTTGCTCGTAAGGTAACCAAGGTCGGAGTTGTTGGCGCTGGCTTGATGGCATCACAACTAGCCCTTTTAATGGTTCGAAACCTCAAAGTTCCGGTTGTGATGACAGATATTGATCAAGCCCGAGCTGAGAAGGGCGTTGCATGGGTAAGAAATGAGCTTACAAAGCAGGTAGAGAAGAAGAGAATGAGCCCAGAATCTGCGGCACGTCTGTCCGCTCTTGTTTCAGGATCAGCTGATCAAGCAATCTTTGCAGGATGTGACTTTGTGATTGAAGCTATCTTTGAGGAGCTCTCTCTTAAGCAGGAGCTATTCAAGAAGCTTGAAACTATTGTTTCTCCTGAATGTGTACTTGCAACAAACACCTCCTCTCTATCGGTTGAACGAATGACTGAAGGGCTCAAAAATCCAGAGCGCGTTGTTGGCTTCCACTTCTTTAATCCTGTAGCGGTCATGCCATTGCTAGAGGTTGCACGTACATCTACAACAGATGATGCAACTACTGCAACAGCAATCGCAGTTGGTAAAGAGCTCAAGAAGACCATGATTATCTGTAAGGATGCACCTGGCTTTGTGGTCAATCGCTTGCTCACACGTTTCATGGGTGAAGTTACAGATGCTGTTGATGAGGGAACATCTCCAGCGGTTGCAGATTCAGCGATGATGGAGATTGGCTTCCCAATGTCACCATTCCAGCTGCTCGATCTTGTAGGTCCCGGAGTTGCTCTGCATGTCTCCGAAACTTTGCACAACAACCTAGGTCCGCGTTACCGCATCTCTCCAACTATGCAACGCATGGTTAAGGAAGGTGTTCGCAACTTCTATGTTAAGGGCGATGATGGCACGGTAAGTGCAAACCCTGCAGCGCTGGCTCTAGTAGAGAAGGGTTTGACTCCATCCACCGCTGAACAGGTACGTTCACGCGCTCTCAAGGCGCTAGCTGAAGAGGCCCGCATGATGCTTGATGAAGGCGTTGTAACAACACCTGCTGAGATTGATCTCTGCATGTTGATGGGCGCTGGATGGCCAATGCACTTAGGTGGAATCTTGCCGTACTTGGATCGCGAAGGAGTGAGCGAATCAGTTACCGGAAAACTTTTCCATGACAAGGGAATCGCTTCCCTTCCTTAAATTAAGAAACCCACCCTGCAATCTGCTGCACAATTGCAGCAGGGGTGATTTCTAGATCATCGAGAATTTCACTGCGCTTTGAGTGCTCAATGAATTCAAGAGGGATACCGATGGAGTGCAAGGAACAGTTGCTTCCTGTCTCTCTCAAAGTTTCAGAGATAGTGCTCGCAATTCCAGCATGCTTAATGCCATCCTCCATCACTACAACAGTGGAGTAATCGGCGCACATTGCAATGACCGCAGGCGAGATGGGCTTAACCCACAAGGGATCTACAACTGTTATCTCAATTGATTTCTGGTGGGCCAGTTGTGCAACCTCAAGCGCCATGCCAGCCATGGAACCAACACTAATCAACAAAACCTTCTTACCTTCACCGTGGTGCAAAATATCAACGCCATGAATCCGTTCAATTGCGGGAATATCGGCAGGGACGGCACCCTTGGGAAAGCGGAGCATTGATGGAGCGTTAGTAATTGCAACACACTGACGTAAAATCTCCCTCAAGCGAGCACCATCACGTGGAGCTCCTACATGCATACTGGGAACAATTCCTGTTAACGCTAAATCCCAGATGCCATGGTGTGATGGTCCATCATCACCGGTAATGCCGGCGCGATCTAAAACAAATGTCACGCCTGCATTGTGGAGGGCAACATCTAGTAGTAATTGATCAAAAGCTCGATTGAGGAATGTTGAATAAATCGCAATCACTGGGTGCATTCCTGCATAAGCTAAGCCAGCTGCACTTGTAGCCGCATGTTGTTCTGCGATGCCAACATCGATCGTTCTTTCTGGAAAACTCTGAGCAAACTTATCTAAGCCGGTCGGTCCCAACATTGCAGCTGTGATTGCGACAATCTTCGAATTTTCTTGACCAATCTGAGTAATCTCCTCAGAGAAGATGTTTGTCCATGATGGAGCTGAAGCCTTTAGTGGCTTTCCGGTCACTGGGTCGACAATTCCTACTGCATGGAACTTCTCAGCTAAATCTTCAAGAGCTGGTGTGTATCCCCGACCCTTTTCAGTAATTACATGAACTATTACAGGCGAGCCATAACCCTTTGCTATCAATAAGGTGCGCTCCATGGCGGTTATGTCATGACCATTAATTGGTCCTAAGTACTTAAATCCAAGATCCTCAAACATTCCTTGAGGTGCGAGCATGTCTTTCACACCCTTTTTAATGCCATGTAGCGCGCCATAAATATGTTTGCCTACAACGGGTGTGTTATGGAGAACTCTCTTGCCACGGCCCAAAATCCGTTCATATTCCTTGGTTCCACGCAGATTTGTTAGGTATGTAGCTAAGCCACCGATGGTCGGAGAGTATGAGCGCTCATTGTCATTAACAACAATGACAAGATTTCTATCTGACTCTGGGGATAGGTTGTTAAGCGCCTCCCATGACATGCCACCAGTAAGTGCACCATCGCCAACGACGGCAACCACATGTCGATCTGATTGACCTGTTAGTGAAAACCCCCGAGAAACACCATCGGCCCACGATAACGCCGTTGAAGCATGCGAGTTTTCAATAACATCATGATCGCTTTCGCGACGGTTGGGATACCCTGAAATTCCATCACGTTGTCTCAAGAGATCAAATTGATCTGCTCGACCTGTAAGAATTTTGTGAACATAGGATTGATGGCCTGTATCAAAGAGAACCACATCACGTGGAGATTGAAAAACCCTATGGACGGCGATACTTAACTCAACAACTCCCAGATTGGGTCCTAGATGACCCCCTGTTTGTGAAACCTTTTCAATCAGAAACTGACGAATATCAGCGGCAAGTTGATCCAACTCTGCAGGGCTCATGCCCCGCAGTTGCTCTGGCGATTGGATATTAATTTTCATCGTAAGTGAGTAAGGATTTACTCAGCCAACAATGATCGAAGTACGTACTGCATGATTCCACCATGTCGGTAGTAATCTGCTTCACCTGGTGTATCAATACGCACCTTTGCCGTAAATTT
>LIAM01000058.1 GCA_001438925.1 Actinobacteria bacterium BACL15 MAG-120619-bin91
ACCAGTCGACAGATGAACCCAAACGCTTCATCTGTTCAAGAATCGCACCGCCAGACTCTTCTTTCCACTGCCAAACCTTCTTCACAAACTCTTCACGTCCCAGATCATGTCGTGATTTACCTGTTGCTGACATCTGCTTCTCGACAACATTTTGTGTTGCAATTCCTGCGTGATCCATTCCTGGTAACCAAAGAACTTCAAAACCTTGCATTCGCTTCATGCGCGACAAGCAATCTTGCAAAGTTTGATCTAACGCGTGGCCAATATGTAAAACACCAGTCACATTGGGAGGTGGCAAAACAATTGAAAAAGCTTCCTTAGAAGAGGCAGCATCGGCGGTGAAGTAACCAGCCTTGATCCACTTTTGATACAAAGGGGCTTCGATCTCCTGCGGAGAGAAGGTCGAGGCTAATTCACGGCTTGAAGACATAGTGCGCAGTCTAGATTATGCGCTCTTCTCCTCTTGACCTTTTTGTCCGCGTGAGCGTTTTGGACCTGTGTGATTGATCAATGTTGGCGCTCCCCCAGAGATGATGCACTCTTTGGTGATAATCACCTTTTCTACATCGGTGCGGCTTGGAACGTCATACATAACGGTTAATAGGACAGATTCCATAATTGCACGAAGTCCACGAGCTCCTGTGCCACGTTCCTGTGCAAGATCTGCGATCGCATCTAGCGCTTCAGCATCAAATTCGAGCTGAACATGATCTAAATCAAAGAGTCGTTGGTACTGCTTTACCAAAGCATTTTTTGGCTCGGTAAGAATCTGCATCAACGCAGCCTTATCAAGGTTTTCAACACTTGTTAATACTGGAAGGCGTCCGATGAACTCTGGAATCATTCCAAACTTCAAAAGATCCTCTGGCATTACCTCTGAGAAAATATCCTTACGGTTCTTATCTGCAGCATCTTGCAAGGTTGCATTAAAGCCAACTCCAGATTTACCAACACGTGATTCGATTATCTTTTCAAGGCCGGCAAAAGCTCCACCGACGATGAACAAAACATTTGTTGTATCGATTTGAATAAACTCTTGATGTGGATGCTTACGTCCGCCCTGTGGAGGAACAGATGCAACTGTTCCTTCCAGAATCTTTAGCAGCGCTTGCTGAACACCCTCACCTGAAACATCGCGAGTAATTGATGGGTTCTCAGACTTGCGAGCAACCTTATCGATCTCATCGATGTAGATGATTCCGGTTTCAGCCTTTTTAACATCGTAATCAGCAGCCTGCAAAAGCTTGAGCAAGATGTTTTCAACATCTTCTCCAACGTAACCCGCCTCTGTTAGCGCTGTCGCGTCAGCAATAGCAAAGGGAACATTGAGCATGCGTGCCAGAGTTTGTGCCATAAGTGTCTTGCCGCAACCTGTTGGTCCGAGCATCAAAATATTTGACTTTGCTAATTCGATTGAATCCTCGCGACCAGTATCGCCGCTTTGTACACGCTTGTAGTGGTTGTAGACCGCCACAGATAGAGACTTCTTTGCACGGTCTTGTCCGATTACATATTGATCCAAGAATTCAAAGATCGCCTGAGGTTTAGGAAGCTCTGATAATCCGAGGGAGTTAGCTTCACTGAGCTCTTCAACGATGATCTCGTTGCAGAGTTCAATACATTCATCACAGATATAAACGCCAGGACCGGCGATAAGCTTTTTAACCTGCTTCTGGGTCTTGCCGCAGAATGAACACTTCAGCAGATCGCTAGTTTCACCGATTCTTGTCATGGTTAAAGTTTAGATTCTCCAGCACCTTTACGCGTGGGTTTTTACGCTTACTTGTGTTCGCCGACAGAGTAATCAGGCTCAAGATCTTTCTTTGGCATCTTCATATCCTTAACGCCAGGTACTCGAAGGATTACAAAGCTAAACAGCACGTGAAAAATTGAGGCCCCAATCAATAACTCTTTCTCACCAAAGAGTGCAACCGCCGGACCAATTAACGCCATACCAATCGGCATTAAGCCAGCAGATCCCATGTGATCGATTGAAAAGACTCGACCTAAGAGATGGCGAGGAACCTCTCTTTGAACAGCGGCCGACCACCACGCCTCCCATGGTCCAACGGAAAACCCTGCCAACAGATAAGCGATGATGATAAATACTTCAGAGATTGGAAATGCCAGTGCAAGTGGGGCGATGATGATGAACATCCAAACAAATATTGAAACGTACCCTTCATGTTTGACCTTTATCTTCACACATAACAGAGCAGAGATAATGCTTCCAACTGAGAATGCAACCGCTGACAATACAAATGCGGTGTTAGTACCAAACTCTCGCCTTGAAACTATTGGGAGTAAAACTGTCTCAGCTGCCAGCACAACCATTAGCTGAAAGGAGACCATAAGGATCATCGCACCGATCCATGGAATCTCCCGAACTGTGCGTAGGCCTTCACGCATCTCTACTAAAAAGGGTTCACGTTCAGGCTGATCTACCGTTATATCCTCTCGAATCTTAAATAGAAAATAAGTGCCGATGGCAAATGCCACAGATGTAAAGATGAAGGTTAATCGGCTACCAACTAGAAATACCGCAGCTCCACCAATTCCAGGCCCCACAATGGTTGCACTTCGCGTAACGATGTTTCGTGCAACATTAGCTGCATTTAACTTTTCATCTGGAACAAGGCTCGGAATAATCGCACCCGCTGCTGCTGCCCCAAATGCATCACCAACCCCCATCAGAAAGACTGCAATACCTAGTAAATAACCAGGCATCGATGGAGAAGAGATAAACACCATCACAAAAACGATTGTTGAACGAAAGAGATCTGCAGCAATCATCACCGTTTTGCGGGGTAGGCGATCCGCCCATACTCCTGCAACGGGCGCAAAAACTACTGAGGAAAGAATCCGTGCTCCAAGAATGAGCCCTAGTGTTGTTGCTGTACCACCTGCATCAAGAACAGTTACGACCAAGGCGATTGGAAAAGCAGATGCACCTAGAACAAAGATTGCATTAGAAAACCAAAAGAGCCGGTACCCCTTGTAAGACCAAAGGGAGCCCGGCTCAAATAGTTTCACGCAAGGATAGAAGTGATTACTTCTTAGCCTTTCGTGAAGCAAGAACTTGATCGATGATTCCGTACTCAACAGCCTCTGTCGCTGTAAGGATCTTGTCACGTTCAATATCTTTGCGGATCTGTTCAGCAGACTTAACTACATGGCGCGATAAGAGATCTTCTTGTAGACGTGTAATGCGATCGATTTCGCGTGCTTGGATCTCGATATCCGATGCTTGTCCGCCACCCTCAGATGATGGTTGGTGAATCAAAATACGTGAGTGCTCGAGTGCGTAGCGCTTGCCCTTTGCACCACCGGCAAGGATTACCGCCGCTGCAGATGCTGCTTGGCCCAAACAAATTGTGCTGATATCTGGACGAACAAACTGCATGGTGTCGTAAATAGCTGTTAGCGCTGTAAATGATCCACCAGGAGAGTTGATGTAGATCATGATGTCACGATCTGGATCCATTGATTCCAGAGTCAATAACTGTGCCATAACATCATTGGCAACGGTGTCATCGATTGGCTGACCTAAGAAAATAATGCGCTCTTCAAAAAGCTTTGTGTAGGGATCTTGACGCTTGTAACCGTAAGCGGTCTTTTCCTCAACCGTTGGAAGAACGTAGCGAGAGGTAATCTCTTGAATCTTTTTCATTACGCTTTTCCTCCAGTGATCTGTCCCAATGAGGTAACTACATGATCAACAAAACCATAATCCTTTGCATCCTTTGCATTAAACCAGTTATCACGATCTGAGTCTGCAAGAATCTTTTCGAGAGTCTGACCTGTATGCAAAGCGTTTAACTCAGAGAGTGTCTGCTTCGTAATAGCCATCTGCTCTGCCTGAATGCGAATATCAATCGCTGTTCCACCGATTCCACCTAGTGGTTGGTGCATCAAGATACGTGAGCTGTTAGTCGCATAACGCTTGCCCTTTGTTCCTGAGGTAAGAAGGAACTGACCCATTGACGCAGCCATTCCGAAGGTCACAGTTGCAACATCATTTGGAATTAACTCCATAGTGTCGTAGATCGCCATACCAGCGGTTACTGATCCACCCGGAGAGTTGATGTACAAGAAAATATCTTTCTTTGGATCAAGTGAAGAGAGAAGGAGAAGTTGAGCGCACACCATGTTGGCCATGTCATCGCGGACTTCACCTGACAAGAAAACAATCCGCTCTTCAAGCAAGCGGTTGTAAATCTGGTCCTTCATTTTGCTATCTGTCTCCACTGATGAGCCTCCCGTAATTTTTACCTGTAGTGACCCTAACAATTAAGAAGGCTAAATGCTTCCCGATTAGGTGAAATAGATGCGTGAACTGCGCTGTGTTCGCTGTGGGCGGAGCGCTGGATACCTGTAAAGAGAAAAAGTGAGGGGTTATGCCTCTTCGACGAGATCTGCCGGGTTGGCAGCCTTTGGTGCCAACTCCTCGAGATCAATCACATTTCCAGATGCATCCTTAACTGTGATCCGACCCAATACAGAGGCGAGCGCCTTTGCACGAGTTACCTCGGCAACAAGTTGCTGAATCTGTCCAGCCTTTTGAAGCTCCTCAGCAAATTGCTGTGGTGCCATTCCATAACGCTGTGATGTGCGAACTAAGTACTCGGTCAATTCGATCTCAGTAATCTGAACATCCTCTGATTGAACAATCGCATCAAGCAAGAAATCTGACTTCAGAGATGAACGAACCTGGCCATCTACCTCTGCGCGGTGCTCTGCATCCTCCATGCGGCCTTCGCCTTCGAGGTGATCATTGACCTCAAGCTCAACCAAATTATCTGGAACGGGAATCTCATTATCTGCAAGCAACTTCTCAACTAAACGGTCACGTGCTTGTGCACCTTGTTCCATCTTCTTGACGCGCTCTAGACGAACAACAAAATCTGCTTTCAACTCTGCAAGTGTGTCGAACTCAGAGGCAAGCTTTGCAAAGGCATCATCAACTGGTGGAAGCTCGCGCTCCTTTACAGCTTTAACAGTTGCCTTAACCTCACCCTTTTCGCCCTCTTGCTGTCCAACTAGTTTGGTCTCAAACTGCTTCACATCGCCAGCCTTCATGCCGATCAAGATCTCATCGAGACCATCAATCATCTTGTCTGAGCCAACTTCGTAGGAAATATCATTTGCTTGACCACCATCGACCTCTGCACCATCAATAAATGCGGTCATATCTAGGGTTGCAAAATCACCCATCTTTACTTCGCGCTCTACAGTTGTCAGCGTTCCAAAACGTGTGCGCAATGATTCGATCTGCTCATCTATATCTGAATCTTCAACCTTGACATCATCAACTTCAATTGTGATCTTTGAGAAATCAGGCAAAACGACCTCTGGTCGAACATCAACCTCAACGGTAAAGACAAGCTTGTCCTTATCTACAAACTCTTTGACATCAACCTCTGGACGACCAATGACCGCAACCTTGTGTTCGCGAGCTGCTTGACCATAAAACTCTGGAAGAGCTGCGTTGATAGCCTCATCGATAACAGCTCCGCGACCAACACGTTGATCGATCATCGCTGCTGGAATTTTTCCCTTGCGAAAACCTGGGATATTTACCTGTGAAGCTACCTTCTTATATGCATTAGCTACATGTGATTCGAGCTCAGAGTAAGCAACCTCAACATCAAGACGAACACGAGTTGGAGATAGTACTTCTACTGAACTTTTCACTAAGTGCTCCTAGGTGGATGTGGTGATTACCGAGACAAACTGGTCGGGGCGGGGAGATTCGAACTCCCGATCTCCTGCTCCCAAAGCAGGCGCGCTAGCCACTACGCTACGCCCCGAGGCGCAAGGCAGGAGTCTAAACCAGATTTCGCACTCTGATTACCCACCCAGTACCTTTAGCCCATGCACCTGCGGGTGTAGCTCAATGGTAGAGCCCCAGCCTTCCAAGCTGGCCATGCCGGTTCGATCCCGGTCACCCGCTCCAGATTGTTTA
>LIAM01000059.1 GCA_001438925.1 Actinobacteria bacterium BACL15 MAG-120619-bin91
AACGCGGCGAGCAACCGACACCGCATGGTCTGCGTAGCGCTCGTAGTAGCGACCCAGCAGGGTCAGATCAATCGCCGATTCATTGCTTAAACCACTACCCTCATTAATGATTGTTGAGATCACCTTTTTGTGGAGATCATCCATCTCATCATCATCTTTCTCCACCTGTAAAGCCATCGTTGTGTCACGTGAAGCGATCACCGTTGCAACCATGATCGACAGCTTTTCAGCTACATGACCCATCTCTGTGAAGGGTAGTAGTAAGGCCTCGGGAATAGCTCGATCAGGGTGACGGAGACGGGCAACCTTGGCGATGTGGTGGGCTAAATCCCCCATTCGCTCAAGGTCAGCGCTCATGCGCATGGCAGTTACAAGAGCACGCAAATCTGAGGCAACGGGTTGCTGCCGGGCAATGATGTCAATAATTCGAGCATCTAATTCGTGTTGGTACTCATCAATCTTTAGATCGGTGGCGATGACCTCTTCAGCCAATTCAAGATCTGCAGACTGAACCGCCTTGGAAGCCTTTACAACTGAGGCGGTCACCATATTTGTGAGGTCCACGAGGGATTGCGAGACTCCGTCGAGTTCATCCTGGTACGCGGAGCGAATAAGAGCCATGGCTGAAAGGTAGAGGTAGTTGCTGAACATAAGCAAGCCAATTGGTGAACGGAAGGTTAACTCGCGTTTTGTACCGATAGAGTTTAATTATGAGGTTTAAGCGTCAGGTTGAATACTTGCCAGCGCCTGTGGGAGTACCTGATTTACTCCTTCATACCCTAGAAAACCTCGATGGTGAGTCTTTAATACTTGCTCCCGGTGATATTTCAATCTTTAAAACTGCTGGGGTCGACAGGCTCGGGATATTGAGGGATGGCCGTTTAGAAAATCCTGAGTTGTTGGCCACTGTTCGAGTTGTTCGACGCTCTAATGCCAAGCAGACGGGACGAGTAGATCTTCCAAGAGGCCCAATAGGTGAAGGAAAGCATGAGCTGACTGTCACCGTTCTTCCATTGACAGAGAATCAATTTGTCTTAGTTTTGATTTCAGATGAGAGCGAAGCTCAAAGAATCCATGATATCCGGCGTGATTTTGTCGCAAATATTTCCCACGAATTAAAGACTCCAATCGGTGCACTTTCCCTTCTAAGTGAAGCTGTACTAGGAGCTAAAGATGATCCCGATGCGGTTACAAAATTTGCTACCCGGATGCAATCTGAAGCTAAACGTTTAACTGATTTAGTCCAGGAGATTATTAATCTTTCTCGCCTACAAGATTCAGATCCTTTGCAAGAGCCAACAGAAATTTCCGTCTCATACTTAGTCAGAGAAGCGATCGATCAGTCACAGATTAACGCTGAAAGTCGTGGAATTTCTCTTTCATTTTCAGAAGATGTCGACGCCACACTTTTAGGTGACCGAGATCAGTTAACTATGGCTGTGCAAAACCTCATTGAGAATGCAATAAATTATTCTCCTGAAAATACAAAAGTGGCAGTTACAAGCCGCACGAAAGATGGGATTGTCGAGATTTCGATAACGGATCAAGGAATTGGAATTCCCGAATCTGATTTGCTTCGAATATTTGAACGCTTTTATAGAGTAGATCCGGCCCGTTCCCGCGAAACTGGTGGAACTGGACTCGGACTTTCAATAGTTAAACACGTTGCCGCCAAACATGGTGGAGATGTCAAGGTATGGAGTGCAGAAAATGTCGGAAGTACCTTTACATTGATGCTGCCTTTGTACACCGGAACAAAGGAGGAATCGCAATGACGAGAATCTTAATTGTTGAAGATGAGGTTTCATTTTCAGAGGCCTTGGCATTTTTACTCACCAAAGAAGGGTTTGAGACCTCAATAGCTGAAAACGGGCGTGAAGCCATAGAAATGTTTAACGCCAATGGTGCTGATTTGATTTTGCTAGACCTCATGATCCCTGAAGTTTCAGGTGTTGAAGTTTGTCGAAGCATTAGAACTCAATCTCAAGTTCCAATCATTATGTTAACCGCAAAGGATGCTGAGATTGACAAGGTTGTAGGCCTCGAACTTGGCGCAGATGATTACGTAACAAAGCCGTATTCATCCCGTGAATTAATCGCACGTATCAAAGCGGTATTGCGTCGCGGTATTCCTGATGAATCAATTGATGGTGATCAAGACCTGTTGGAGGTAGGACCAATCCGTTTAAATACAGGAAAACACCAGGTTTTTGTCAATGGCAATCCGGTAGCACTTCCACTGAAAGAATTTGAACTACTTGAGTTCCTGATGCGAAATTCTGGTCGAGTGCTAACTCGCTCACAGTTAATTGATCGTGTGTGGGGCGGGGACTACTACGGTGACACAAAAACTCTTGATGTTCACATCAAACGCTTACGCTCAAAGATTGAGGTAGATCCTGCAAACCCAGTTTTGATTCAAACAATACGAGGCCTGGGCTATAAGTTAGAGAACGCTTAAACAGGACTCCTTCGAATCATTCGCTGATAAAAGCTCCCGGGTTTGCGCGTGCTTTCGGTATCAGCACCCATCTTTACAAACCCAAGTTTTTCATAGGCGGCAATAGCGCTGAAATTTTTGGTAAATACCCCTAATCCTTGAACCTTCCAATTTTTGTCCTGTTGATCAATATAGGTAAACATCGCACGCATTAAACCTTTTCCACGAAACCCTGGATCGCTCCAGCAACTCCCTATCCAGCAAGTTGCACCGAAATCTCCATTAAGGGGCTCAACAGACAACATTGCTGCATCAACACCGTCTACTGAGGCAATAAGAAACTCTAACTTCTCAAACTTTCTTCGCCACGTGGTTTCATCCTCCGCGCTTTCACCCTCTAATGTTCCACCAAAAGCATGTCCACTATCAGTAAGGGCTTGTAAACGAATTGTGCGAAGGCGTTGCCAATCATTAGCCTCTACGAGCTCAACGACAATTGCGCTATTCATGAGGTTGTTGTGCCACGCGTGATTCGCTCGCGAGCAACCTGCATCGCTGGTGGCTCTGGTCCCAAGATTGCAAGGAATACATCAAGGCTGACGCGAGAAATTCGCAGCCACAACTTTGAACGAGATTTAAGTCCCAGTAGATCTAATTCACGTTGATCCAATGTTGCTATGGCTGCATTTGAAATCACCTTATAAAAGAATTTACCTGCTCCCCCGAATGGTGGATTCAAGATAAATCGAACAACCTCATCTGTGCGATCAAAATGTGCCAAATCATTGGCTCTGAAATTATCCAGAGTTGCCTCTAGTTCAGCAACAGACATGGGTGCGTTGGTTAACCCGAGTGGAATCGCGCTCTTGCTCCACTCGGCAACATATGCATCCGCGCCCCGATCTATTGGATATCCAAGCGCCAGATGAGCTTTGAGAAATGAATCCGTGAAGGCGCAATGTACCCACAGTAAGAATCGTGGATCTTTAGCTTTATAATTTTGCAAATTACCTTGCCTGTCAGTGAAATTTCCTTTCACATGATCATGCATCGTATTAACGCGTGCTGCTTCGCGAGCGATTACCTCTTCTGCCGCAAAGGTTGTAACGGTTAGCCATCGGGTTGTTCCTGCAAGCCGACCTAATGGATCTGTTTCATACCGTGAGTGTTCTGCAACTCCCGAAAGCGGTGCCGGATGCGCAGCCTGCAAAAGTAATGCTCGAACTCCACCTACTAATGTTGCGATGGTCCCGTGTACCTGCCATACGGCGCTATCTGGACCAAACAATCCCTCTCCGCATCCTTCGCCGATGGTCTTTACCCAATCAGGGCGACCGTCTCGGGATCCAGATACGTTTTCACGGAACTTATCCGCCAGGGGTTTGGTTAGTGGAAATTTATGAAGTGCGAACACGCGGCAATGCTATGCAAAAGTTAAATCCTTCGCCAATCGGAGTTAAGAACCAAAGTTTGTTTTCTTGTACGGCTTTCCCTTTTGATCGTAGGTAATCCAAATACCGGTTTGCTCTCCATTCTTAAAGCTTCCAGAACGCATGATTACGCCATCCCTCCTGAACCATTTCCAATCACCATGTAGCTGTTCATTCTTCATCTTTCCTTTGGCCTTCAAGACTCCATTTGAATAAAACTCAAGATACTCACCTGTGCGCTTTGGGTAGCTCGCATTGATCTGACTAATGCGCGCCTTAATAATCTTCTTTAGGAGAGGCTTTGGAAATCTCTTGTCTACAGCAAAGTGAATAGAGCCTTTGGTTTGTTCATATCCAGCCAGCTCCTTTTCAAGCAACATATTTGTAGAGCCGCTATAGGGAAACAGGCTGTTGTGCTTTTTGTATCCATCAAAACCAAGAATCGCTACCCCTTCGATAAGAAAGGTGGGAATCCCGTACTTGATTACCTGGGAAGCTGTCGGAAGTTCTTCAGCGATCATTTCACGAAGATTATTCAGAATCTGACGCTGACAGAATTCAAAGCTTTTCAAATGCTTGTCAACTAAAACCTTGTTCATGCTGAAATAACACCCATTGCTAAGAGAATAAGAATCACTGTGCCTAATGTGACTCTGTAGATAATGAAGGGCATAAAGCTCTTGGTAGAAACAAATTTAAGCAACCATGCGATAACCAAATAACCGACTACGAATGCAATTGCCGTGGCAGCCGCGGTTTCGGTAAGTGAAAAGACATTTGAATTGACGGATGATGAGAGGGCACCTTGAAGTTGATAGAAGCCGCTTCCAAAGACCGCGGGTAGCGCTAATAAGAATGAGTACCGAAGTGCAGATTCACGCTTGTATCCAAGGATGCGGCCCATAGCGATCGTCGCACCTGATCGTGATACACCTGGCATAAGTGCTAACGCTTGCGCTGCTCCATACAAGAGTCCATCGCGATTACTGAGTTGATCTAAAGTTCGCTCACGTTTTCCAAATGTGTCTGCCATACCAAGGATCACACCAAAGACAATCAAGGTTGTTGCAATCAACCACAGCGAGCGAAGGCTGTTTTCAATGATGTCGCTGCCTAGATAACCAAGTACAACGATTGGAACTGTGCCGATGACAATCAACCAACCCATTCGAGCCTGTAATTTAGCTTCACCGACTAGCTCTTTGCGCTGCACCGCTTGCCCAAACCAAGAGCGAAGTATTGCCGCGATGTCTTTTCTGAAATAGATCAAAACTGCTAGCTCGGTACCTATTTGGGTGATTGCGGTAAATCGAGCCCCAGGATCCTTTGCACCATCCAGGAACTCACCAAAAATACGAATGTGGGCACTTGAAGAGATCGGCAAGAATTCAGTGAGACCTTGAACAATTCCAAGAATTATTGCTTCGATCATCTCACTCTCCAATCAGTGCCTAGAGGGCAATAGTAGCCAGAATGAGGTTGCGAACTCGGTGTTCAACCGAGCAAAGGGCGAAGTTCGACCTTCCGATTGCAAGCCTTAGATCCTTCTGCAGCCAGCTGTTGAGCGGTTTCCAATGAATCAACTTTAATGATCCAGAAGCCACTGAAGTATTCAACAGATGAGTGATGAGGGCCGGGAATTGTCGATGCACTGCCATTTCGTGAATCAAATACTATCGCCTTATCCGGAGAATCTATTCCGCATGCAAATAAGCGTTGTCCGGCATCTTCTATCTTGTCGTTGAAATTATCAATCGCCTGTATCTCTTCAGGCGTATGAGGTGAGCGTGTTTGTGTGTCAATTACAGATATTAAGTAACGCATAGGTCAAGATTACAGAATCACTTCTGTGAATTTCAAATCGAGCAGCAGAAACGAAGTTATCTCCTGCTCAAAATAGGTGTTAATAATTAATTAAGAGGCTCTCCAGCAATACCAAGCAACAACACTTCGCATTCCAGTGAAAGGTTCCCCCAGTAGATGTAGAGCTTTCGGCTTAATCGGCTCTGAATTTCCATGCAGGTTGTCCCAACCTCGGCGCACAGCAAGATCATCGATT
>LIAM01000060.1 GCA_001438925.1 Actinobacteria bacterium BACL15 MAG-120619-bin91
ACAGCACTCGATAAGAAGCCTTGAGGGTTCGCTCTCAGGATCTGTGATTTAAAAAGTTAAGAAATTACCGTTTTCATTGATTAATCTATGTGACGGTTGCATATCGCTTCGCCGTTTGGACCAACCTCTATATGTGAACATGGGACATGCAAATTATCAAAAGCTCCATCACCATAATGTGTGCGATATGCAAGGGCTAGTAAAACCCTCAAATTTGTATCGCCATCAGATTTGATTCCAAAAACCTGCGCGCTACGACTGACTGTGTTTTCAATAACCTTTTCACTATGAGATGTCTGTGAGGCAATAGCTGAATTTGATTTGCCTTCGCAGACAAGTGCTAAAACTAGTTGTTCAAATGGGGTTAGCTCCCGCGTTGAAATTGTGATATCTCGTGTCACTGTAAATCCGCCTCTCCGCGTGTTCCCATTGTGCCTTTCTTTTTTTCCATAGTCACCCCATAGGATGGGAGCCATGAGCGAAATTTTGAGCAGCCTAGATAATGGAGTGCTAACACTCACCTTTAATCGTCCCGAGAAGATGAACGCCCTGACCAGATCTATGTACTCGGGATTAGCCAAGGAGCTCAATGATGCGGCGGGGAATTTTGGGATTAGAGCGGTTCTCTTAACCGCAGCTGGGGATCACTTCACCGCGGGCAATGACATCACCGATTTTATGAACAACCCACCAACCTCAGATGATTCAGAGGTTGCTCAATTTTTGGGAGCGATTTTAAATTTTCCAAAGCCTCTTCTTGCCGCTGTGAAAGGTAATGCGGTCGGAGTCGGGACAACGATGTTGTTGCATTGTGATGTTGTGATTTCAGGACCCACCGCAAAGTTTTCAATGCCCTTTGCCTCTCTGGGACTTGTCCCTGAGGCCGGCTCTAGTTACCTATTCCCGCAATTGGTCGGGTATCAAAGAGCGGCCAGAATCTTTATGACAGGTGAAAGTTTTGACACAGATGCAGCGATTGATATGGGATTGGTGACAGCCAAAGACTCAGATCCACTGGCACACGCCATGAAGATCGCACAGCACATCGCTGAACAACCACCTCAGGCCATTATTAATACAAAGGCGCTACTCAAGGCTGGCGACCATGACTCGGTTGCAGCTGTAATGAAGGCCGAGTTTGAAATCTTTGCAATATCGCTTCAATCAGAAGAGGCTATGGAAGCATTTATGAAGTTCATGTCGAAGAAGGGAAAGTAAATGTCACTAGCCGGAAAGAGAGTTTTCATAACGGGAGGATCTCGTGGTATCGGTCTAGCAATTGCGCTACGTGCAGCACGTGATGGAGCATCAATCGCAATCGCTGCAAAGACCTCAGATCCAAACCCAAAGCTTCCAGGCACTATCCACACCGCTGCCGCAGAGATCGAGGCGGCAGGTGGCAAGGCCCTTGCTATCCAATGCGATCTGCGAGATGAGGCTCAGATTGAGGCAGCTATCGCACAAGCAGCTGAAGTCTTTGGTGGCATCGATATTGTGATCAACAACGCCAGTGCAATTAACCTAACGCGCACCGACCAGACTCCAGCTAAACGTTTCGATCTGATGTTTGATGTCAATGTACGTGGAACATTTCTAACATCACAGGCAGCTTTACCGCACCTGCGCAAATCTGCGACAGAGGGTCGCAACCCCCACATTCTCAACCTGTCCCCGCCTTTATCTATGAAGCCAATCTGGTTCAAAAACCATGTGGCCTACACGATGGCTAAGTACGGAATGAGTATGTGTGTTCTTGGAATGGCTGAAGAGTTCAAGCGTGATGGAATCGGTGTCAATGCTTTGTGGCCCCGCACCGTTATTGATACCGCAGCGCTACAAATGATTCCGGGTATCGATGCATCTGCTGGACGTACACCTGAAATTTTGGCTGATGCTGCCTACATTATCTTCAACCGAGATGCAAAGGAGTGCACAGGCAACTTCTTTGTAGATGATCTTGTGCTTGCTAGCGAGGGAGTAACTGATTTGGAAAAGTACTCTGTTACCCCGGGGACCAAGGATTTCTTACTTGACTTCTTTCTAGATTAAGATTGAGTTTATGCGCACATTGATCAAGGCTGTTTTTATCGGCATTTTAGCCTTCAATGCAAGTGCTCATGCCAATGCGCATGTAGAGATCGTTAACTCCTTCCCTGAGCAGTACGCCAATGTAAATCCAATACCAACTCAGCTGTGGATTGAATTTAGTGGAAATCTCCAAACACTCGAAGGAGAAGCGGTTAACTCAATCGAAGTGATTGACTCAACAGGTATTGCGGTGAATTACCAGGATCCTGTGATTAGCGGAGGAAGAATTACTACCAAGATTTCGGGACAAAGTGCACCAGGAGTATTTACCGTGATTTATCGAGTCGTTGGAGATGATGGCCATGTTATTGAGGGCGAGTACACCTTTAACGCCTCACCCGATTATGCAGAGGTGCAGACTCCTACACCTATAAATACCACCGAGCAGAGCTCATCAACCTCGGCTAGTGGGATTTTAATTGGAGTTATTGTGTTACTGCTCTGTGCCGGACTATTCATGAGAGTGAAAAATCGGAGTAAGTAAATATGCCTGCCTTTGAAATCGAATTAAATGGCCCCAATGTAATTGATGAGTCTGAGCGCTCAGGCAATCCTCGATCTCTGTTCTGGCCTTGGGCTGGGGCAAATGTCTCACTTCTAGCGCTCTCCTATGGAGCATTCTTCTTAGGTTTTGGAATCTCCTTTCGTCAGGCAACAGTGGCTGCCTTCGTGGGAACAATCGGCTCCTTTCTCTTGGTTGGAATAAGTTCTCTGGCCGGTAAGCGCTCCAATGCCCCGACGATGGTTTTATCGCGGGCATCTTTTGGAGTAAAGGGCAGCAGAGTGCCAGGCGCGCTTTCATATTTGATTTTTGTTGGTTGGGAGATTGTGCTTGTCTCCCTTGCGACATTAGCCACCGGAACAATTCTTGCCCGCATTGGTGGAATTGATCGTAATCTTTCATTACTACTGGGCTTTACCTTGGCTGCAGCTCTGACCGTAATTGGGGGAGTGCTGGGCTTCACAGTGATTATGAAACTCCAAAAGTTTCTTACAATCACCATTGTTGTGATGACCTTGTTTTACATCGCACTAACTATTGATAATGTTTCGTGGAGCGCAGTTACAGCGATTCCAGATGGAAATTTTCAGAGCTTTGTTGGCGCTGTGATATTTGCAATTACAGGAATTGGGCTCGGCTGGGTAAATGCAGCCGCCGATTACTCCCGGTATCTGCCGCGCTCTGTTTCAAGTAAATCAGTCGTTGGTTGGACGGTGTTTGGTGCATCCACAGTTCCAATCATTCTTGTTATTTACGGAGCGGCACTTTCTGGAAGTAGCCAACGGCTCAACGAAGCGATATCCATGGATCCAATAGGTGCGCTGACAACCCTTCTTCCCACCTGGTTTTTAATCCCATTTGCCCTTGCTGCAATTCTCGGCTTAGTAGGTGGTGCTATCTTGAATCTGTACTCATCAGGGCTAGCGCTGGTTTCCATGGGAGTTCCTATAAAGCGTTATCAAGCCGCAATTATTGATGCGATCATCATGTTTGGTGGTGCAATTTATATTGTTTGGGTGGCGGATAACTTTTTCTACCCATTTCAAGGCTTTTTGATCACCTTAGGAGTTCCTGTGGCGGTTTGGTCCTCAATATTTGTTGCAGATGTTCTGATTCGCAAAAAAGCATATAGCGAAAGAGAGCTGTTTGACCCTGGTGGGATCTATGGTTCGGTGAATAAAGGATCGATTACGCTCATGCTGTGCGGATCAATCCTTGGTTGGGGTTTTGTGACCAACACCTTTGCTCCATGGCTTGAGTGGCAGGGGTACTTTCTGAGACTCATTGGTGGCAAGGATGGCCCTTGGGCTTACTCAAACATTGGTGTGATCTTTGCTTTAGTCTTTGGATTTTTTGGTCACATTTTCATATCAGCCCGAAAAATTCGAGCACAGGAGAGTTTGCTCAGTTAGAGTTACATCATGAAAAGACGGATCACCCCACTTATTGATTTTCTTAATCGCGAGTCAGCGGGAGGTGTTCTGATCCTGGGTGCATCGGGGTTAGGTTTAATCGTTGCCAACTCAACTCTCTCTGACACATATTTTTCAACCCTGGATTTTCATCTAACTCTTGGTGATGATTGGTATTTACTAGATCTATCAATCCTGAAGGTCATTAACTATCTTTTGATGAGCCTCTTCTTCTTTGTAGTGGGACTTGAAATTAAGCGCGAGTTAACTTCTGGACACTTGGCAACATTAAAAAAAGCGATGTTGCCCTTCGTTGCTGCAATAGGGGGCATGGCTTTCCCCGCCCTTATTTATCTAGTGATCGCTGGTGGTGTTGCACCTGGTGGATGGGGAGTTGCTGTTGCAACTGACATAGCATTAGCGGTGGGATTACTCTCGATGATTGGTCCTTCAGTTGCTGCTTCGCTTCGATCTTTTCTATTGGCACTTGCGGTGATTGATGACATTGGTGCAATTTTAATTATCGCTTTTGTGTATTCAACTGGAATTAAGGTCTCCTGGTTGCTAGCAGGCATTATTACCGTCGCCGTGATTGCTGGCCTCAAAAAAATGGGTGTTGAATCCATCGTTATATACTCGATTTTTGCTTTTACCTTGTGGTTTTCCTTGTACAAGACTGGCGTACATCCAACCCTAGCTGGGGTCATTCTTGGGTTAATGACTCCTAATATTGTTCGTAAGCAGACCAAGATTGAAGATTTAGAGGATGGTTCAGTTTCTGTCATTGAGTGGTTAGAGCATAAATTCCATCCTATAAGCACCTTTTTTGTGGTTCCAGTCTTTGCTTTTGCAAACACAGGAGTTGTTATAACTGCAGAAACAATAAGTAATGCTTCACAGTCCCTGATCGCTTGGGGAATTTTCTTTGGATTAGTTATTGGTAAGCCTGCTGGAGTTCTTATTGCATCACTTGCGGCTAAGCAATCAAGGATCGCTGATCTACCAGAGGGAGCGGGTAAAGCCTCGATTCTTGCGACGGGAAGTGCTGCTGGAATCGGGTTTACTGTAGCTATCTTTATAGCCAATCTAGCTTTTGATGATCGTCAGACACAAGAGATAGCTGTCTTGGCGGTAATAGTTGCCTCAGTCGTGAGCGCTCTTTTGTCGATCGCGATGTTTAAAGGCATTAACAAAAAAGTATCCAGTAGCAAGTAAAAACAAAACCCGCCTTGTTGAGAGGCGGGCTTTGTTATATCTACTTCTTAGATGTCGTAATACAGTTCAAACTCAGCTGGATGCGGACGTAGTCGAACATAGTCGACCTCTTCCTTACGCTTGAAGGCAATCCAGGTATCAATGAGATCCTTAGCAAATACTCCACCGCGAGTCAGGAAATCATGATCCTTCTCTAGGTTACTGAGTACCTCATCGAGAGAGCCGGGAACCTGAGGAATTGCTGCCGCCTCTTCGCCTTCGAGATCGTAGAGATCCTTATCAACTGGGGCAGGTGGTTCGATCTTATTCATGATTCCATCAAGACCAGCCATAAGCATCGCTGCAAATGCCAGGTATGGGTTTGATGATGGATCTGGACAGCGGAACTCGATGCGCTTTGCCTTTGGATTTGATCCTGTAATTGGGATTCGGATACATGCCGAACGGTTACGTGCCGAGTAAACAAGGTTTACTGGAGCTTCATAACCTGGAACTAAGCGACGGTATGAGTTAACAGTTGGGTTGGTGAAAGCAAGTAGAGATGGTGCGTGCTT
>LIAM01000061.1 GCA_001438925.1 Actinobacteria bacterium BACL15 MAG-120619-bin91
TCGCAAGAAGGCAGCAGCTCCAGCAGCTGCTCCAAAGAAGCGTCGCAAGAAGGCAGCAAAGAAGGCTAAGTAAAGCCCTTCAGCTTATTAAAAAAACCCGCCACTTTATGTGGCGGGTTTTTTTATGCACTTTTTTACAGTCAGGTAATTACTTATCCTCAAGGCTCTCTTTGCGAAGTGACTCCTCGATACGTTCAAAGATCTCAGCCAGAGTTTGTTGATCACTCTTTGATAAATGATCCATAAATCGAGTGCGCACACTCTCTACATGATCTGGTGCGGCGGCAACAATCGCCTTCCAACCCTTAGGGGTCATCACCGCGAAGTACCCTCTCTTATCTACCGGGCATGCCTCTCGGCGAACCCAGCCCTCCTTCTCCATAACCTTCATTCGATGGGATAAACGCGAGCGCGATAACAGGGCGTTTGCAGCTAACTCGCTCATCCTCATCCTGCGTTCTGGAGCATCGCTTAACTGAACCAGAATTTCATAATCTGGCATGGAAAGAGCATGGGCATCTAGATCAGAATCCAACGCCTCAATAAGGCGACGGCTGGCGATGATGTAGCGACGCCAAGCCTTCATTTCAGTAGGGGTGAGCCACCGTGGTGCGGTAGCGTTTTCACCTGCCATGAGTGCAGTCTACGGCAAAGGTTGAAGCTTCAACTACTTTAATTAAGGGAGAGTTTTGTGACTGTCACCAACCATGATTTATCCAGCGCTGGCTTAGATTTTTCTCATCAGGATCAATCGGTGCGGCCACAGGATGATCTCTACCGACACTTCAATGGTGGCTGGCTCAAAACAGCTGTGATCCCGGCAGACCGTGCCAGCGATGGCGCCTTTATTACCCTTCGAGTCCAATCAGAGGCTCGCGTCCGCGAAATCATTGAAGGTGCAACTGGATCGGATGAAGCGACCAAGATTAGCAATATCTACAAATCATTTATGGATGCCGATGCCGTCAACGCAAAGGGCGGAGCACCTATTGCCGCAGAGCTAGCCGAGGTTGATTCAATTACCTCCCTTGCCGATTTCACATCGACCCTTGCACAACTAGAAGCTAAGGGAACCTCTGGAATCTTTGGCACCTTTATCTACGCCGATATGAAGGATGCGTCAACAAATATTTTGTACCTACAACAGGGTGGGATTTCACTGCCCGATGAGGCGTACTACCGCGATGAAAAGTATGCAGATATTCGCACCACCTTTGTCTCACATGTGCAGGCGATGTTTACATTGGCTGGGGTTTCAGATCCAGCAGCAAAGGCTGCCAAGGTCATGGCCCTTGAAACCAGCATCGCAAACCATCATTGGGATCAGGTCAAAGATCGCGATGCGACCCTGACTTATAACAAGATGGACCGCACACAGGTAAAGGCTTTGATGCCAGCCTTTGATTGGGAGCTCTACCTAACCGATGGTCAGATTCCCTCAATTGTTTTGGACTCAGTCATTGTTCAGCAGCCATCATTTTTTGAGGGTTTGGGCACGATCTTGGCCAGCTTTGATCTAGATGCCTGGAAGGCTTGGCTGAAGTGGCACATCATTAGCGGCGCTGCTCCATACCTTTCAGATGAGTTCACCAATGAGAACTTTGCATTCTTTGGAAAGACATTAAGCGGAACCCCTGAACTGCGCGAGCGCTGGAAGCGCGCCGTTTCGATGATTGAGGGTTCTTTGGGTGAGGCTGTTGGAAAGGTCTATGTTCAGAAGTACTTTCCGGCAGAGGCTAAGGCTCGTATGGAAAAGCTAGTTGCAAATCTGATTGAGGCCTACCGAGTCAGTATCAACGAGTTGGAATGGATGAGCCCTGATACCAAACTCAAAGCGCTAGAAAAATTGGGCAAGTTCCGTCCCAAGATCGGCTACCCAGATAAGTGGCGTGACTACAGCGCCTTGCAAACAACATCAGATGATTTGTATGGAAATGTTGGTCGCGTTGTTAAGTTCCAAAGAGATTATGAACTGGCCAAGATCGGCAAGCCGGTTGATCGCGATGAGTGGCATATGGCGCCACAAACCGTTAACGCCTATTACAACCCGGTTATGAATGAGATCGTCTTTCCAGCAGCGATTTTGCAGCCACCCTTCTTTGGCTTAGAGCATGATGATGCTGTTAATTACGGGGCTATCGGTGCGGTTATCGGCCATGAGATCGGCCATGGCTTTGATGATCAGGGCTCTAAGTATGATGGTGATGGAGCGCTTAACAACTGGTGGACAGATTCAGATCGCGCAGCCTTTGAGGAGCGAACCAAAGCGCTCATTGCCCAGTATGACCTGCTGGCCCCAGAAGAGGCTCCCGATGTAACGGTCAATGGTGCTTTAACGATTGGTGAAAATATCGGCGATCTTGGTGGATTAACAATCGCATTTAAGGCGTATCAAATCTCTTTGAATGGAAAGCCATCTCCGGTAATCGAGGGCATGAGCGGTGAAAAGCGATTGATGCTTTCTTGGGCGCAGGTGTGGCGATCCAAGCTAAGACCGGAGGAGATGCGTCGTCGTATCGCGACCGATCCGCACTCCCCTGCCGAGTTTCGCTGCAACCAAATCCTGAAGAACTTCACCCCCTTCTACAAAGAGTTTGGTGTTACTGAAAAGGATGCTTTGTGGCTAGAGGAACAATCACGAGTTCAGATTTGGTAACACCTTGAGCTTTTCATTTGATATTCAGCACGCAGAGAGTCAATCACTTGCTCGTGTTGGAACTATCAACACCCCTCATGGGCCGATTCAAACCCCTGCCTTTATTCCGGTAGGCACAAAGGCCACAGTTAAATCTGTGCTGCCCGAATCGATGAAGGATTTAGGTGCACAAGCATTACTAGCAAACGCTTATCACTTGTATCTGCAGCCAGGTTCAGATGTCTTAGATGAAGCGGGCGGGCTAGCCCAATTTATGAATTGGCCCGGCCCAACCTTTACCGACTCTGGCGGCTTTCAAGTTTTGTCACTTGGTGTTGGTTTTAAAAAAGTCTTAGCGATGGATGCGCAAACCTTTCGCCGAGATGATGTCATCGCAGGAAATAAAGATCGGCTGGCACATGTTGATGATGAGGGCGTTACCTTTAAATCTCACTTAGATGGTTCGATGCACCGCTTCACCCCCGAAGTTTCGATGCAGGTTCAACATCAAATCGGTGCCGACATCATGTTCGCCTTTGATGAGTGCACCACCTTGCACAACACCCGTCCTTATCAAGAGCTGGCGATGGACCGTACCTTTGCATGGGCGATCCGATGCCTGGATGAACATAAGCGACTGACCCAAGAGCGAGTGGACAAGCCTTACCAGGCCCTGTTCGGTGTAATTCAGGGGGCGCAGTATGAAGATCTTCGAAAGAAGGCTGCAACCGATCTTGGATCGATGGAAAGTGATGGCCAAGCCTTTGATGGATTTGGGATCGGTGGGGCTTTAGACAAGGGCCAACTCGGAAGCATTGTTTCCTGGGTCAATCAGATCCTGCCGGAAAATAAACCTCGTCACTTATTAGGAATTGGGGCACCTGAAGATCTATTTGTTGGCGTTGAAAATGGGTGTGACACCTTTGATTGCGTATTAGCCAGCAGAATTGCACGCACAAGCGCTGTGTACACGATGGAGGGGCGTTTTAACCTGTCTAACAGCCGTTTTAAGAGGGATTTCACACCGATAGACAGCCAATGTGACTGTTACACCTGTACGCACTACACACGGGCTTATATGCACCATGTATTCCGCGGAAAAGAAATCATTAGCGCGACCTTAGCAACGATTCACAATGAAAGATTTATTGTTCGATTGGTAGATCAGATGCGACAGGCGCTAATAGATGGAAATTTTGCCGAGATGAAGGCGGATTTCTTGGGCCGATACCTACACCGAAGCGGCCAATCTCGGGATTAAGGGTTTTTTACAACCTTAGGCAGGTTCCAGTTGTACTTGATTGATAGCTCGCGGACCAGAACGACAACCAACCCTGCGATTACAACAACAGCGGCACCATTGAGCTCCAGAGCATCCAGTGCTAGATAGGCGATGGCTCCGGACAAGCATGCCGTACCTATAGTTTCGCGGTGCAGCAGGACTGGTTCGGTCTGACACATGATGTCTCGGAACAAACCACCAGAGACGGCACCGATTAATCCAAGCACCGCTGCTGCCACTAATGGCGCATCGTTAGTCAGTGCGAACTGCACACTTGAAACTGTTGCAACAGCAAGTCCCAAGGTATCTAGCGATAAAGCAAACCGTCCAACATCTTGGGTCTTGCCCATTGCGATAGTGATCAAGAAGGCTGCGAAGATGGGTGCAAACAACCACGGGTATTGAATCCATGGTGGCTGCTGACCCATAAACAAGTTGCGCAGAGTTCCACCTGAAATAGATGCAATCGCTGCGATAAAGAGAATGCCACCAAAATCTAAACCCTTGCTGGCTGCAACCCTTGCACCAACTAATGCAAATGCAAAGGTCGAAACAAGGTCAAGGCCAAAGACCAGTTGGTCTAGATCCACGATTTTTACTTCTTAAGAGCTAAACGTGCCTCGCGACGAATCTTCTGCTCCTTTGGATCTGGAACTGGAACAGCTGAAATAAGGCGCTTGGTGTAATCATTTTTAGGGTTTTTCAAGATCTGGTCACGATCGCCAACTTCAACAAGCAATCCATTTTGCATTACTGCAATTCGGTGCGACAAAATATCTACAACCGCTAAGTCGTGCGAGATGAACAAACATGCAAAGTTCAACTTGCCCTGTAGCTCTTGCAGAAGATCAAGGAAGCGTGCCTGCACAGAAACATCAAGAGCAGATGTTGGTTCATCGGCAATCAGTAGATCTGGTGTGAGAGCTAATGCACGTGCGATACCAACGCGCTGGCGCTGTCCACCTGATAGCTCATGTGGGTAACGGTTGCGGTAGCTGCGTGGAAGCTCAACCTGATCCAGAAGCTCCTCAACCTTCTGTGCAAGCTCTGGACCCTTAGCTAGCTTGGCCAAGAACAATGGCTCACCAATTGATTCACCAATTGGAAGACGCGGGTTTAAGGATGAGGCTGGATCTTGGAAAACAATTCCGGTGTGACGGCGAATTGCAAAGAGCTCCTTCTGGTTTGCATGGCTGATGTCCTTGCCAACTATTTCTAGTGAGCCCTCCTTAATTGGAAGTAATCCAATTGATGCACGGCCAACAGTTGTCTTTCCTGAACCTGATTCACCCACGAGACCCACAATTTCACCTGGGTAGATCTCAAGACTAAAGTTTTTTACCGCAACAAAGGCTGGAATACGTCCACGCTTTGGATATTCAATGGTGACATTGTCTAACTTCAATACTGGTGCTGGCTTTGCACTTTCTCTGTATGGAAGATCACGCTTTTTAGTAGAGCCAAGTTTTGGAACCGCACCAAGTAGTTGCTGGGTGTAAGGATGTGTTGGCTTATTAAAGATTTGCTCTGCAGTTCCGGTCTCAACTGTGAGTCCATCCTTCATAACCAGGATGTGATCGGCCATATCTGCAACAACACCCATATCGTGTGTAATCAAGAGAATCGCAGAGTTGAGCTTGTCCTTTAATCCACGCATTAAATCGAGGATTTCAGCCTGAACAGTTACATCTAGCGCTGTTGTTGGCTCATCTGCTACTAGCAAACCTGGATCACAGGCAAGGGCCTGGGCGATCATTGCGCGTT
>LIAM01000062.1 GCA_001438925.1 Actinobacteria bacterium BACL15 MAG-120619-bin91
ATCTTTGCAGCAAGTGCGCGCTCAATATCTGCACGCGCACGGATTCCGATCTCCTTTAAACGTGCGCCTTGATGTCCAAGTAAGATAGCACGCTGGGTATCGCGTTCCACGTGAATAGTTGCATGGACATCAAAAAATGGGCGTGAGCCTTTTTCTTCCCGCTCACCAAACTCATCAATGGTCACAACGATCGAGTGCGGCAGTTCTTCGCGGACATCTTGCAAGGCAGCTTCGCGGATGAATTCGCAGATTAACTGCTCGATCGCTTGATCACTGGTTGTCCCTTCTGGGTAGTACTGAGGTCCTGCCGGAAGGTTCTTTCCAATTAATTCATTGAGTAAATCCACCTGATCATGGATGGCTGCAGATACTGGAATGATCTCATCCCAGACAAAGCCTTCGGCGATCTTCATAATGCCTAGCAAGCGCGCTGCTAATTTTTCCTTTGAGATTAAATCTGTCTTTGTAATGACCGCAAACTTTTTAGCCTTTGGGTGTTTTGCAATTTCTGCAGCGATAAAGGTATCCCCTGCACCGGATGTCTCATCAGCTGGGATGCACATGATCACGATATCGACTGAGTCCATACTTTGATCAACAACTTGATTTAAACGATGACCCAACAATGTCTTTGGCTTGTGTACACCTGGTGTATCTACAAGGACCGCCTGAAACTCGGGGCGGTGAACAATGCCGCGAATCGCTGTGCGTGTTGTGTTGGGATGGTGTGAAGTAATTGCGATCTTGCTTCCAACGAGAGCGTTAATCAAAGTTGATTTTCCAACGTTTGGGCGGCCAACAATGGCGACAAAGCCCGAACGGAAATCACTCATGGCCTTATTCTCTCATTGATTAACACCAACAAACTCCACAGCATCTGGCACAGATGTCACGATCTCTGCAGCTCTCTCACCAATTAGTCGGTGACATCCTTCGCTGGTCGGTGAGTTAATTGGTCCCGGAATCGCCATTACTGGTCGAAATATCTCTGCTGCATCTCGCGCCGTTCGCAAAGATCCGCTGCGAAAGGCGGCTTCGACAACAAGGGTGGCCTTTGACAATGCGGCGATGATGCGATTGCGGGTTAAGAAACGGTTGGGCAAGGCTTTATGTCCAGGCATAAACTCGGTAACCATCGCACCTGTTTCGCAGATTTCAGCAAATAATCGAGCGTTACCGGCTGGATAGTTAATATCGATCCCGGAGGCAACTACTGCAACAGTTACCCCCTCTGCAATCAGTGCACCCTTATGTGCATATGAATCTATGCCGTATGCACCGCCACTAATAATCGCCCATTCGCGATCTGCAAACCCTGCAGCAAAATCTCCTGCAACCCGTGCACCGTATGAGGTTGGGTTTCTCGTTCCGACAATCGCTAAAGAGGGCTGATGCAGGGCGCTGATGTTTCCCTTCACAATCAAGCCGATAGGCGGTGCTGCAAGATCATTGAGCTGTTCAGGCCAATCTTCATCTGCTGGTGTGACTAACCTTGCGTAATGTTTATCAATCTCGCTTAACAACATATCGGCATTGGTCAGCCGTAGATTGCTGATCAACTTTTCATACTTGATTGGGTCATATCCCCCATTAAGTAATTTGTTGTAGACAGTAAGTGCGCTGTGGGTCGAGATCTCTGCGCTCCAGAATGTGTGTCCACCCTCAATATTGCTGAGCAAAGCTGCGCGAGCTAAATGTTCATTCACGCTTCAACCTTGCCTCTCATGGCATGAGCATCCTGTACATCCTGCATCGTTGGTACTGAGTGCCCATGTAAATCTGCAAAGCTCCACGAAGTTCTAATAATCTTATGAAGGCCACGTGCAGTAATGTGCTCACGATCTAATTCATCATGCAAAAAGTTCATCGCACCACGTTCCGGTTGAAATGTTGAACGTAAGGCCCGCGCTGGAATCTGAGAGTTCAAACTCCATCCCATGCCAGCAAAACGTTTTTCAGCTACCTGGCGTGCAGCGATTACCCGTTCTCGAATTACCTGGCTGCTTTCACCTAGCTCGTTACGCGCCATATCAACCCGACCCACTGGCTCGACCTGCACCCGCAGATCAATACGATCCATGAGCGGACCCGATAGCTTTCCTAAGTATCGACGCACCTGTTGTGAGGTACAGGTGCAGTTGCGACCTCGACCTGTGAACTTGCCACATGGACATGGATTAGCAGCTAGCACCAAGAGAAACTGTGCGGGGAAGGTTAGATTACCGATGCTGCGGGCAATAGTGACAGTTCCAGATTCCAGCGGTTGACGCAGCGAATCAAGACACCCGGACCGCACTCGGGGGCTTCATCTACAAATAAAACCCGTAATGTGCAAGAGAACAAGCACCAGGCTTTATCGCATGCGAACCTCCGCCCACCATAGCGATCCGTGTTGTTGTGTGATGTGGCGAAACTATTGGAGCAAGCAATGACAGGGGTGAACGATGGGTCAAGGTTCCTGCAATTGAATGGACAGCGGTTACCTCTAGCGCTTGATAGATAGTTAAAGCGGGCATAATCGTTGGAATTCTTTCAGCGATCATCGTTTTACCTGCACCAGGTGGACCTATCAACAAGATGTGATGTCCGCCGATCGCTGCAATCTCAGCAGCTTGTCGCGCCGCGGATTGGCCCGCAACATCTGCAAAATCTAAGCGAGTATCGGTTTGCTCCCATTGCAGATCTATCTCTTGAACAACTTCTCGTTCGCCGGTGCGAAGCCAACGCAACACTTGTTTCAGATGCTCCATCGGAACAATTGTCATGGATTGCATTAATTGTGCTTCTTCAAAGTTTGCTGCTGGGACAATGGCGGTACGAACTCCGGCCTTATATGCAGCCATCAGTGCAGGAAGAACTCCACGCACTGAACGGATTTTGCCATCGAGCGATAGTTCGCCAAGAAAAAGTAAATCCTCCACCTTTTCCCGTGCAATCGTTTCATGTGCAGAGAGCAGCGCTATACAAATTGCTAAATCAAAACTAGAACCGCTCTTTGGTAACCAAGCAGGTGACAACGAGACCGTTACCTTTCGGTTAGGCCAGATTTCTCCACAGTTAACGATGGCACTTCGTACTCGGTCACGGGATTCAGAAAGGGCTGCATCAGGCAATCCCAACAATGCATACCCTGGTAAACCATCTGCAATATCAACTTCAATACTTACAAGGTGCCCCTCTAAACCTAAGAGCGCTACCGAGCGGGTCAGCGCCAATGTCATAGCAAATTCTCGCGATACTCAATTGTGTGTTTTCCATTGGCTTGGATAAGTACCGCTGCTACATCTATCTGGTATTCACACCCAAGACAGCCATGTGTTGCAAGCCAGGCAAGTGCCAGCCGCTGCATTCGGTGGGCCTTATCTCTGTTGATCGCTTCAAATGGATGGCCAAAGGCAACTGAGCTTCGAGTCTTAACCTCTACAAATGAAAATATCCCTGTTGGGTTGAGCGCGATGATGTCGATCTCGCCTTCACGTATTCGCCAATTGCGTTCGATAATTTCGCAATCAGCTTCAATGAGAAATTGAGCAACAGCTTCCTCGCCTAGCGCTCCGGTACTTTTATTATTCTTGGTCTTCATGATCAGGGAGAATAAGTACCTCGACCATGTGTAGCTGAAATACTGAACTTACTTGTGGATTAAGGCAGCGATATTGGCAAAGGATCTACGGTGCTGTGCGCATGGACCATGCTCATTAAGGGCTTGAGTATGTGCGGCGGTGATATATCCCTTATGGCCAGCAAAGCCATATTGCGGAAACTCCAGATCCATCTCACGCATGATGCGATCGCGGACTACCTTGGCAACTACCGATGCAGCGCTAATCGAGACAACGACTTGATCACCTTTCCAGACTGCAAGGTTAGGAACCCCTAAACCCTCAATTGCATATCCATCAGTTAATACATAGGCGGGTTCTACAGTTAATCCCTGAACAGCACGGCGCATTCCATCTAAGTTTGCAGCATGCACACCACGCGAATCAACATCGCGTGCAGGAACAATAATTACACTGACCGATGCAGCAATGTTATGAATCAGATCAAAGACAGCATCTCGCTTATTTTCAGCGATCTCCTTTGAATCTCGCACAACGGCTAGCTCTGCTGCGAATGGATTATTGAGAACAACTGAAGCGATTACTAGCGGCCCTGCACATGCACCACGACCCGCCTCATCAACACCTGCAATCGGTGAGATTCCAGCATTGGCTAAAAGCTGTTCGATAACCTTCATGCGGTTACTTGTTTAATACATCAACTCTTGGAATATAAGTGATGTTCTTAAAGGGCCAAATCACACCAACAACACGTCCAGAAACCTTTGACTCAGGAACAAAGCCCTTATTTATATCATCTTGGTGATAGCGAGAGTCGGCACTGGCTCCGCGATGATCTCCCATTACCCATAACTTGCCCTTAGGTACCGTTACATCAAAGTTCATCTCAGATGGCTTGTTACCAGCAAAGATGTAGGGCTCGATTACTTCAACGCCATTGATGGTGAGAGTGCCATCCTTTGTGCAACACACAACGCGATCCCCACCTACGCCAATAACCCGCTTTACCAGGTACTGCTTTGTAGGGTTTGGAAGAACACCAACAGTTACAAGTGCGCTCTTGGCCATTGAAATCAACTGGTTTGTTGAGTTGTCATATGGCTCTGGAAGCCAATTATTAGGATCTCGAAATACAACGACATCTCCGCGCTTAATAGTGTCGGAGATAAATGGAACCTTATTGACCGCTACGCGATCCTTAATTTGCAAAGTGTTTTCCATTGATCCAGATGGAATATAGAAAAACTGCACTAAAAAGGTCTTGATAAAAAGGGAGACAATAAGTGCAACAACAACAAGGATTGGGAGCTCCTTAAGGAGCGATCCCTTATTGCGCATCGAAGAGATTATTCAGCTTTTGGAGCGTCTTCAGTTGCTTCAGCTTCAACCACAACATCTGTTGTCACTTCTACAGCCGCAGCCTCGGACACAGCAACTTCTTCAACCGCTGGAGCCTCGACAACCGCTTCAACAACTGGCGCTTCAACAACTACAGCTGCAGGAGTTGAAAGAATTCCATCACCGTAACCTTCAACGCCATCACGCTTTTCGCGGATCTTTGCGGCCTTACCGCGAAGATCACGTAAGTAGTACAACTTGGCGCGGCGTACCTCGCCCTTCTTTACCAACTCAATCTTTTCAATAACTGGTGTGTGAACTGGGAAGGTACGCTCAACGCCAACGCCGTATGAAACCTTACGGATTGTGAAGGTCTCGCGAACCCCATCACCTTGGCGACGGATTACGATTCCCTGGAAAACCTGAAGACGGCTCTTGTTACCTTCGATAACGCGAACATGGATCTTGAGCTCATCACCAGCACGGAACTGTGGGATGTCTTTGCGCAGCGAGGCTGCATCGATGGCGTCAAGAGTGTTCATAATCAGATCCTTTTGTCATTTCTATAAAGCACACGCTTTGGCGGTGCAGAC